>DQVG01000106.1 GCA_015661865.1 Desulfurobacteriaceae bacterium | reverse complement strand
CATGCTGATATAGAATTGTTTATCGGAAAAGATAGAAGCCCCTCTTGTGCTGTAGAGAGTGCTAAGGTCTATTACTATGGAAGATTGTAAAACTGATGATGGAATTGAAATAGAACCTATTATAGAGGCTGGAAAAGTTTTACTTCCTCTTTCTAAAAGAATTGCAGGAAGAATTGCGGCTGAAGATATAATCAATCCATATACTAAAGAAGTAATTGTAAAAAAAGGTGAAGAAATTACTGAAGAAAAAGCTAAAGAAATTGAAAAGGTTGGAATTGAAAGAGTTAAAGTAAGATCTGTCTTAACTTGTAAAGCTCCTTTTGGAGTATGTGCTAAATGTTATGGTAAGGATTTAGGTAGAAGAAGACCTATTCAAATTGGAGAAGCAGTTGGAATTATTGCAGCTCAATCA
Source organism: Desulfurobacteriaceae bacterium (assembly GCA_015661865.1). Taxonomy (GTDB): domain Bacteria; phylum Aquificota; class Aquificia; order Desulfurobacteriales; family DQVG01; genus DQVG01. The sequence goes on along the minus strand of DQVG01000106.1, from coordinate 5,212 downwards.
ATTGGGGAACCAGGAACTCAACTTACTATGAGAACTTTCCATATAGGTGGAGTTGCGGTTAGAGGAACTGAAAAAAGTTCTTATGAAGCAACTATTGATGGTAAAGTAAGAATTTATGATGCTGATATTTTAGTTACTGAAGATAAAGAGCTTGTTTTCATTAATCGAGCTGGAAAAATAATTGTTTATGATCCAGAAACCAAAAAGGAATATGATAGATATCAAATTCCATATGGTTCCAAACTTAAAATTTCACCTAAAAATATAAAAGATTTAAAACCTGGACAAGTATTTTCTCTAAAAAAAGATGTTTCTGAAATAGAATGGGAAGATGTAAAAAGAGGTCAAACTTTAGTAGAATGGGATCCTCACGCAGATCCAATTTTAGCTTTAAGAAGAGGTATTGTTAGATACAAAGATATTATTCCTGGTATAACTATTAAAAAGGATGAACCTATTATAGAAGAGTATAGACATACACCCTATGAACCTACAATAGAAATAATAGATGAAAAAACCGGAGAGGTTTTAGATAGTTATCCTCTGCCAGTTGGATCTTATGTTGTGCTTTCAGATGGAGATAAAGTAGGTTACGGTCAAGTTTTAGCAAGAATACCAAAGAAAATAAAAGGCGCTGGAGATATTACAGGAGGACTTCCAAGAGTTCAAGAACTTTTTGAAGCTAGAAAACCAAAAGATGCAGCAATTATTTCAGAAATTGATGGTAAGGTAGAAATTGAGCCTTCAGATAGAGGTAAAAAGAAAATTATAGTTACAAATCCAGAAACTGGTATTAGAAGAGAATATATTGTTCCAAAGGGTAAATATATTTACGTAAGAAGTGGAGATTTTGTAAAGGCTGGAGAACCTTTAACAGATGGGGTTTTAAATCCTCACGATATTTTAGCTGTACTAGGAGAAAGAGAACTTGTTAAATATTTACTTGCAGAGCTTCAAAGTGTGTACCGTTCTCAGGGAGTTGATATTAACGATAAACATTTTGAAATAATAATTAAACAAATGCTTAAAAAAGTAAAAATTGAAGACTCTGGAGATTCTGACTTTTTAGTAGATGAAGTTGTAGATAGAATAGTATTTGAAGAAGTAAGAAAAAAGCTAATAGAAGAAGGCAAAAGACCTCCAAAGGCTAGACCTGTATTAACTGGTATTACTAAAGCTGCCTTATCTACTCAAAGTTGGATTTCAGCAGCTTCCTTCCAAGAGACAACAAGGGTCCTTTCGGAAGCTGCTATTGAGAGAAAAAGAGACTACTTGAGAGGACTTAAGGAAAATGTTATAATTGGACGTCTTATTCCAGCTGGAACGGGTAGAAAAAACTATAGAAAAGTTTCGTGGGAACCTAATATTTTAAAAGAGGATAATAAAGAAGAAATAGAAAAAGAAAAAAAGGAAAACTAAATTTGAAGGGGCCTTAAAAGGCCCCTACCTTTTAGTTTAAATTTGAAGGGAGGCAAGGCAATGTTAGGCGGGCTTGATGCACTTATGAGAAGTGTTCAGGAAAAGTATCTAAAAAAAGATATTCCAGATTTTAGACCTGGAGATACGGTAAAAGTTTATCAAAAAGTAAAGGAAGGAGATAAAGAAAGAATTCAAATTTTTGAAGGTGTAGTTATTAGAAAAAGAGGTACAGGAACGGATGCAACCTTTACCGTAAGAAAAGTATCTTATGGGGTTGGAATTGAAAGAACTTATCCTCTTTACTCCCCTGTAATAGAAAAAATAGAAGTTGTGAGATTCGGTAAAGTAAGAAGAGCTAGACTTTACTATTTAAGAGAAAGATTAGGAAAAGATGCAAGAATAAAAGAGGACTTAAAGAGACGCAAAAAATTAAGAGAACAAAAATAATTTTTTGCCTCCTTTTTGGGGAGGCAAATTTCATTTTAAATGGAAAAAACAATGTTTAAACCTAATTACGAAAATAAAATATCAGAAATTCCTCAAATAAAAAAGGAATTTGATCAAATTCTTTCAAATTGTACTCTTTGCCCAAGAAATTGTAAAATTAATCGTTTAAAAGGAGAGGTAGGTTTTTGTAAGGTAAAATACAAACCTTTTATAGCTTCCTTTGGACCTCACTTTGGGGAAGAAAAATGTCTAGTAGGCACATTTGGATCGGGGACCATATTCTTCTCTTCCTGTAATTTAAAATGTATATTTTGTCAAAATTATGATATTTCGATTTTAAACGAAGGTCAGGAAATTTCTTTTGAAGATCTTTCCAAAATAGCTTTATATCTCCAAGATCTTGGATGTCACAACTTAAATTTAGTAACCCCCTCTCATCAAGCTCATACTATTTCTCATCTTATTTGGGAAGGTTTTTTTAAAGGATTGAGATTACCTATTGTTTATAATACTTCGGGATATGACTCTTTGCAAACTTTAAAACTTTTGGAAGGTCTTATTAATATTTATATGCCAGATTTTAAAACCTTAAATAAAGATTTTGCTCAAAGATATTTAAATGCTCCAGATTATCCGGAAATTATAAAGCAAACTATAAAGGAAATGCATCGTCAAGTTGGAGATCTCAAAATAGATGAAAATGGAATTGCTTATGAGGGTTTACTTGTAAGACATCTTGTTATGCCATCTTTTATAGAAGATAGTTTTAGAATTTTAGAATTTTTAGCTTATGAAGTATCTCCTAATACTGCAGTTAATATTATGGATCAATATTATCCTTGTTATAAAGCTAAAGAAGATGATATTATTTCTAGACGTCCTACTTTATATGAGATAGAAAAGGTCAAAGAATACGCTCTTAAATTAGGTTTAAGAGTTATAAATTAAATTTTTAAATTGTAATCTCTTGAAAAAATAATGAAGAATTATATAATTTTTTATGAAAATTAAATTCTTCCCCACTTGATTTTTTTCTTTCCTTGCCCTATAATTCTTTTGCAAGTTGCCCACGTAGCTCAGGAGGTTAGAGCGCACCCTTGGTAAGGGTGAGGTCGGCGGTTCGACTCCGCCCGTGGGCACCATTATTTTTTATATTTTATTTTATCAACTTTTAAGTAATAAAAATTGAAAAGTTTTAAACTTAAATATAGACCTTGGAGGTAAAAAATGGCTAAACCAAAATTTGAAAGGAAAAAACCACATAAAAACGTTGGAACTATTGGTCACGTAGACCATGGGAAAACTACTTTAACTGCAGCTATTACTCACTGTTTGCATCTTTATAACCCAGAATATGCTACTCCAATTCCTTATGACAAAATTGATAAAGCTCCAGAAGAAAGAGAAAGAGGAATTACTATCAATATTGCTCACGTAGAATATGAAACTGATAAGTATCACTATGCTCACGTTGACTGTCCCGGACACGCGGACTATATTAAAAATATGATTACTGGTGCAGCTCAAATGGATGGAGCTATTTTAGTAGTATCCGCTGCAGACGGTGTTATGCCTCAAACTAGAGAACACGTACTATTAGCTCGTCAAGTTAATGTTCCAGCAATTGTAGTATTTTTAAACAAAGTAGATATGGTAGATGACGAAGAATTACTTGAACTTGTAGAAATGGAAGTAAGAGAGCTTTTAGATAAATATGGATATCCTGGAGATGAAGTTCCTGTAATTAAAGGTTCTGCTTTAAAAGCTTTAACAGAATGTAAAGATAAAAACTGTGAATGGTGTCAAAGAATTTATGAATTAACAAATGCTCTTGATGAATATGTGCCTGAACCAGTAAGAGAAACTGATAAACCATTCTTAATGCCTATAGAAGACGTATTTTCAATTTCTGGTCGTGGTACAGTTGTAACTGGAAGAGTTGAAAGAGGTACTTTAAAAGTAGGAGATGAAGTGGAAATTGTTGGAATGGTTGATGAAATTAAAAAGACGGTTGTAACAGGAATTGAAATGTTTAGAAAAGTTTTAGATGAAGCTTTACCTGGAGATAATGTTGGAGTTCTTTTAAGAGGTATTGGTAAAGACGAAGTAGAAAGAGGTCAAGTTTTAGCAGCTCCAGGATCTATTAAGCCTCATAAAAAATTTGAAGCAGAGGTTTATGTTTTAAAACCAGAAGAAGGTGGTAGACATAAACCATTTTTCACAGGATATCAACCTCAATTTTACTTTAGAACAACTGATGTTACTGGAAAAATTACTTTACCCCCAGATAGAGAAATGTGTATGCCAGGAGACAACGTAACAATTACTGTTGAACTTTTAAAACCAGTAGCTATTGAAGAAGGATTAAGATTTGCGATCAGAGAAGGTGGTAGAACTGTAGGAGCGGGGGTTGTTACCAAAATCTTAGACTAAGGGAGATAAATAATGGCCAAAAAATCCAATAGAATAACAATTCACTTAGCTTGTACGGAATGTAGAAGAAGAAATTACACAACAACAAAAAATAGACGAAACACTCCAGATAGATTAGAATTAAAAAAGCATTGTCCTTGGTGCAATAAACATACCTTACATAGAGAAGTTAAATAATAAAAGGGGAAGGGAAGGGTTCCCTTCCCTATTTAACAAAAATTAGGCCCGTAGCTCAATTGGCAGAGCACCGGACTCCAAATCCGGAGGTTGGGGGTTCGAGTCCCCCCGGGCCTACCATTTTATTATTTTGAGGTACACTATGAATCTTATTTCTTTTTTACGGGAATTTAAACAAATCCTAGCTCAAATTCATTGGCCCTCTAAAAAGGAAGTTTATGAAGCTACTATAGGAGTAATTTTTATTATCTTTGTTATTTCTCTTTACTTTTTCATAGTAGATAGTATCTTAATAAAAATATTGGAAAGTTTAATATATATAGGGTGAGAAAATTATGGAAAAAGAAAAAAATTTTAAATGGTATACTCTTCATGTTCAAAGTGGTTTTGAAGATGTAGCCAAAGAAAATTTGATAGAAGTTTTAACAGCCGAAGGTTTAATAGATAAGGTTAAGGAGATTTTTATTCCAGCTAGAATAAAAGCTATATTTTATACAAAAAGAAAAAAAGTAGCAGAAGTTCCTTTAGATGAAGATAGGGAAAGAGAGGAAGTTGTAGTTGAAAATGATCAAGGTAAAAAAACTTACTTTACTATCTCTGATAAAAAAGTATGGATAGAAAATTGCGAATGTAAAACTAAAAAATGTTTATCTAGTCCTCCCATAAGTAAACCTCGCCAAAAATTAAGATGCTCTTCTTTGCATCACCGAGCCCAGATAGAGTTTAAAGATAAACT
>DQVG01000101.1 GCA_015661865.1 Desulfurobacteriaceae bacterium | reverse complement strand
CCTAAACCTTCTAAAAAGAAGTTCTTCCAAACATTTATAATCATCAACTCCTTTTACCTTTAAGTAATATTTTCTATACTCTGACTTTTCTGGTTTTCCATCTATAAAAACTACACAAGAACCAACATTTACTTTTCCATAAAAACTTGAAATATCAAAACCTTCCGCTCTAAAAGGGAAAGGAATATTTAATATATTTTCAAAATCATTAGATAGTTTATATATATTAATATCAATATCTTGCTTTTTTTCCCTTAAAGGAACTGGAGCTACTATTTTAAGGTCTTCTTCAAAATGTTTACTTCTATATATATTTTTAATAGCTTCTAAAATATTTTTATAAAATAAAGCTTTTTCAAATTCCTCTTTTTGGGCATAGGTATTTATAAGTTCTATTAAATTTTCCTGAATAGACTTTATATCTCCTTTTAAGACTTTTAAGGCCAAATTTAAATTTTTCAAATATTCTTTTTTGCTAATTTTATTTATGCAAGGAGCTGAGCATTCTCCAATATGATATTTAAGACAAGCAGTTTTTTTTAAATTTTGACACGTTCTCAGTTTAAAAGTTTTTTCCAAAAATTCTTTTAAATTTTTAGCAAATTTAACATTTATAAAAGGTCCACATTTATAAATATAACTATTTTTATTATCTTTCCTTAAAATTACAAGCTTTGGATATTCATCTTGGGTAACTGCTAAGTAAGGATAGGTTTTATCATCTTTAAATTGTACATTATATTTTGGTTGATATTTTTTTATTAATTTTTCTTCCAAAAGAAAAGCTTTAGTTTCATCTTGAGTGTATATAACCTCAAGATCATAACTTTCATTTACAATATAAAAACTTTTTGTTCCAAGTGGAGAATTTATATGATTTAATATTCTATTTTTAACATTATTGGATTTCCCAATATAAATAATTTTTCCTTCTTTATCTTTAAATAAGTAAACCCCAGGTGAGTTTAGAAGATCTTTTGATTTTCCTAAAATAATATCTTTTGGCATAATTTAGGAAATAACTACTTTTGGTTTTTCTAAGTAAAAGCCTTGACAAGCTATATTGGGATAATTAAGTTTGGCAGCGAGTTTATTTAATATATCAATTATATCTTTATTTTCAACATACTCTGCAATTACCAACATATCTTTGGCTTTCGCTAATTTCAGTATACACTCAGTAAAATAACAATCTAGTTCATCATTAGTTACATTTTTTACGATATTTCCATCTATTTTTATACCATTGAAATTTAGATTTTTTAAAAAATCATAATTGGAGTATCCACTTCCAAAATCATCTATGAAAACTTTTAAATTTAATTTTTCAAAAAGTTTAAAGATATCTTTTATCTCCTCAAGTTTATTTTTTTCTACGATTTCTATAATTAAATAATCTTTAAGTTTAGAATCCTCAAGGATAGTATCCATAAACCAATTTAAATAAGTTTTTAAAAAGCTAGAAGATATATTAATAGATATTTTAAAAGGATAATTATTATCTTTTAAAAACTTAACAACTTTAGAAATTACTATTTTATCTAAACTTGCTTCAATATTGGTATCTTTTAAATCTTCTAAAAAGATAAACGGAGTTACTAAATTTCCATCAATATCTATTCGAGCCAAAGCTTCTTTAAAAATTAATTTTTTATCTACAGTGTAAACTCCTTGAAGAGCCACTTTTACATTTTTTTCCTTTAAATTTTTTATAATCGAGGTAGAAATATTGTATCTTTTAACATATTTATTTATTTCATCTTGAGTTAAAATTTTTATATTACTACTTTCCCTTTTTAACTTTTTTATTTCCTTTTCTATTATCCAATTAAACTTATTTAAATCTAGATTTTTTATAAAAGAGGTGTTAAAAATTATAGATATAAAGTTAATAGGAACGGAAGTGATACCGTAATTTGTTGGAATTTTTATATTTTGTAATAATAAACTTTTATGTAAATCTTCTATTTTTCTTAAAATTTCTTCGAGACTATCATTTGTAAAAACTAAAAAATCATCTGCTCCATATCTAACAATGATACTTTGTTCTTCATTAAATTTTTCTTCCAAAAAAGAGGAAAATATCGATAATATACTATCCCCTGCAGAGTAACCATAAAATAAATTAATTTCTTTAAAATTTCTTATGTCAAAAAATATTCCAGTTTTATATATATTTATTAAAGATTCGAAATTATAATAAACATAATTTTTAGTATAAACCCCCGTTAATGGATCAACTTGTCCCTTTTCTCGTCCTTTTAAGTTGTTTAAAACAAAAAATATATATATGGTTATAAGTAATTTTAAAAAGCTAATATACTCCTTTTTCTCTTCATCTGATAAATTAGCTTCTTTACTTACATAATAATCAATAACATCCATTAAAAATTTTCCATAAGTTAAAGAAAAGTCTCCAAAAGGAATATTTTTTCTTATATGAGTTTTATATATAGATAAAATATAACTTTCTAAAATATGGGGTTGAGCTAAAGTTTTTTCAAAAAAATCCCGGATAGTACCTTTAAAAGCACCAGAGCCTGCTCGAGACATAAGTAATTTTTTTGATTTAGGTAAATAGGTAAATATATAGTCGACCATACTTTTTGCGAATTGGTCTACAACATCAATTGAAAATACATTTTTTAATTTTTTAAATTCTTTAAGTTTTTCATTATAACTTTCTATTATCTCTTTGAGTCTCATCTTAATATATCCGCCAAAGTTTTTCTTAAATTAATTAAATATTTTGTTAATTTTATTTGAGGAATTTTACATGCTCTTGATATATTGTCAATTAATTTTTGCGAAAAGTCAAGTTTATCTTGTTTATAATAAACATAAGCTAACCTTAATCCAGAATAGCACTTATTGTAATTTAAATTATATAACTTTTTAAATATAATTTCAGCTAGCTTATAATCTTCCATTTCAAAAGAAATATCCCCAGCTTTTGTAAGAGCGTCTCCTAAAACTAAAATTTCCTGGGAATTTAAATTTTCTAATAAATCTTTTAATTTTTTAAGATCCTGAGGATTTACAAAACCTTTATTAATAAAATCTAAGTTTACTTTGAAAATATAATAAGCAGTTAAAACTTTTTTGCTAGGTATTTTCTTTATATTTTTTAATATTAAATTTAAATTTTTAAAGTCTAAAAGTTTGTAATAAGTCTCAGCTAGTAAAATTAAGTATTTATCTGATTTATAAGGAAAGTTTTTTAAAATTTTATAAGCTATTTTTGGTTCATTTAGTATCAATAAATTTGCCACACTTTTTAAAACGAGATCTTCCCGTATAGTTTTTTTAGGAATTATAGAAAATAGTTTTACAGCTTCTTTTTTATATCCTTCATGCCTTAAATCCATTGCAATTTTATAAAGGGTGGAAGGAGTAAATATATTATTAAAAAATTTGGGATTAGAAAGATACAATCGAGAATTTATAGAAGGTAAACCTTGCAAGATATATGTTTGCCACAATTTAGAAATAAATTTCCTATGTTCGGGCAAAAAGGTATCTATTTGAGCGTAATGAAGCTCTTTTGATAAGTAATCATAAAGAGCTATCTTGTCTCCTTTTAAAATTTCATATCCTAAAAGGCCTAAAGCATAATTTCCAATATAGTTATTTCTATTTTTGCTCCAAGTTACTGCGGCAAATACAAGGGGATCTTCAATATCTTCGATTAATTTTTCTTTATTTTTTATATTTGATTTTTCCAAAACACTTTTATAAAAAAGCTTATATTTCATATTATTGGATATTAAAGTTAAAGCTTTTATTTTTGAGACTTTGGAAATATAATCTAGTTTTGTATCTTGAGTTTCAAGCATTAAGGTTAAATAGTTATTTATTAACTCTTTAGAATCTGCTTTATCCAACTGAAAAAAAATATCATTAATTCTAAATTTAGACTTTTCTACTATCTCAAAGTTTTTAACTTCATTTTTTAACTTTATAAAAATAGGAAGAGCTTTTTCAAAATCTCCCATATAAAAAAGATTTTCTGCAATAATAAAGTATATAAAGGGATTATAGGATAAATAAGGTTTAAAAGTCTTTATACCTAAGTTAAAGTATTTCTGTGCAGAAGCAAATTTCCCTTGAAGAAAATAGTAATAACCTGTTAGAAAATATAGCTCCCCTTTTAAATCTTTATCAAGAAGTTTAGAATATTTAAGACCAAAGATATACTCTTGAGCTTTTTCTATATCTTTTTTAAATAAGGAAATTCTTAATAAACCTAATTTTATTAAAGGAATATAGTTTAAATAATTTTTATCTATATTTTCTAGAGCCTTTTTATAATATATTTCTGCCTTTTTATAAAAACCTAAAACCTCATAAGCTACTCCAAGAAAATAGTAATAAAGGGAATTTGGTTGACAAATTTTATTGATATTTTCTTTTTTTACTTTATTTTTATTTACTGTATAGCATATAGAATAATAACTTTTTAAAATATTTATACTTTTTCTAACAAAAGTTCTAATATCATTTTTTTGACCTATTCTAAGGTAGCAAGCAGCCAAGTAAGAAAGGACATCTTCGAAATATTCAAATTGAGGATATTTTAATAAGTCGAAAAATAACTCTAAAGCGGATAAGTAATTTTGATTTTGAAAGTATTTTATAGCTTTTTTGTATTTTTTTAATAAAATTTCATTTTTTATTTTTAGATTCAGTTTAGGATAGGGCAAATTCTCAGGGGAAATTTTATCAGTGTACTTATCTTTTTTCGATTTTAAAATAGTTAAGTTAGCAGTTTTTGAAAAGGCAAAACTAAAGGTAATATAAAATAAGCTAAATCCTTTTAGAAATAACGGAATAATTTTTCTCACTATCTTTTGTATCTTTATCTTTCTTTTCATTTTTAATTCTAACCTTTCTTTTAAAAATGGAATGATTATCCAAAATACTTTCTATTTCTTTTCTTATTAGCTGTAAAGTTAAAGGTGGCATGTTTTCTACTTTTAAAATTAAAGCTAACTCTCCCGTAGCAAGGTGATATCTTACCTTTAGTAGATTTTCTTGATTTTGATAAACGTTTAATACTTTTAAATTTGGGAATTTCTGTTCACTTATAATAAAACTTGTTTTACCTACTTTTATTTCTTGAGCACTACTGTAATTTTTTATTATGGAATTTTGTTTATCCAAATTGGAATTCAAGTTTAAATTGTTATCTATATAGGATTTATTTTCATTTTTGTGATGATTTTCTTTATTTAATTTAGAAAATAAATTTTTTGAAAAATGAGAAAAAGTAGCTAGGTTTTTTTCTTTTAATTTTTGGCTATTATTATCTAAATTTTTAAAGTTAAATTCATTTGAGTTTTTACTATCCTTTAGATAAAAGAATAGATTTTTGTTTGGATTTTTCGGATCCTTTTTTCTTGCAGAGGAGTTTTCCGAATTTAAGAGGGATATCAAGTTATTATTTTTCTTTTTTTTCAACTTTGTTTTTTGAGTTTGAATATTTAAGTTATTTTCAGATATATTTTCATTTTTGTTGCCTTCAAAAATTTTTTGATAATTAATTTTATTTTGATCCTGCACAATATTATCTTTATTTATTTTTTCGAATTTTATTAAATTTTTCAAATCTTTTTCAGCTAAATTTTTACTTACTTTCTCATTTAAATCTTTATCGGAAAGAAAAATATTATCGGTATTTTTACTGTCTTTAAAATATTTAGAAGCTAAAAAACTAACAACTTTTGAGTTTTGAGTCACTTCATTTATAACTTCTGAAATGGAAGTAGAAAGCAGAGAAAAAAAAGAAATTATATTTTTTAGTTCATTTTCTTCTTTTTTTTCATTTTTAGGAAAGACACTTTCTTTTTCGATAAATTTACTATGAAGTTTTTTTAAAACTTGATTTAAATTTTCCTTCTTTAAAACTTTAATTTTTATTATTAACTCTTGATTTATCTTAATATCTTGTATTTTATTATTTTCCAAATCAAAGTTTAATATATTTTTTATCTTATCAAAAATATCGAAAATAAATTTATCTAATTTTTCAATTGATATATTGTCCTTTTTTTCTGCAATTATTTTAACATCTTTTAAAATGTTATTAACATGTTTTCTTAATAATTTAAGATCTTTTAGTTTTAAAGTATCTTTATTTAAAATATTTAATATTTTATTTAAACTTTTTTTTAAATTTTCCTCTAATAAATTCAAAGTAGAAAAAGATAAAAAGGATAAATTTTTATTAGAATTATTAAAGAAAGTTACATTTCCATTTGTTTCTTTAGTAAAACTATTTAATTTATTTTGTAAAATTTCAAATAGAATATTATCAAAACTATTTGAAAAACCTTTAGAAGTATTATTATTTTTATCTAGTTTGATATCTTTCGAAGATAAATTAGTTAAAATTAAATTAATAAGGTTAAAACTCATACTTAGGGCCTCAAATTTGAAATACGTATTATATTATAGCATTTTAAATAAAAAGAATTTGTTATAATCAATTCTCCTTTATAAAAACTTAGAGGTAAAAGTTTTGCAAAAAAAAGTTTTAGATAAAGGCTATGTAAAACTATTAAAAGCGGATAAAGAAGAAGATATATTAAAAGTAGCAAGTATCTGCTATGGAAAAAAGTTAGTAGATTTGGAAAAGAAAAAAGAATTTTTAATAAAAAAACTTATGTTTGAACATGCTGGAAATCCAACATCTTCTTTTGAATTTGTAAATTTCCTATTTGAGGTTAAATGCCCAATATTTGTAGCCCGTCAATGGATGAGACATAGAATAGGTTCTTTTCAAGAAATTTCACGAAGATACGTAAGTGATAATCTAGAATTTTTTGTCCCTGAAGATTTAGATGAAGAGGAAAAAACAAAATATTTAGAGCATATTAGGTTAGTTGAAAATTATTACTATAACCTTATAAATAAAGGTATAAGAAAAGAAATAGCAAGATCGATACTACCACTATCTTTATATACAACCTTTTATTGGCAAGTTAATTTGAGAAGCCTTATAAACTTTCTAAAAGTTAGATTAGATAAACATGCTCAAAGGGAAATTAGAGAGTATGCAAAAGCAATATACAAGCTTATTAAACCTTATGCTCCAACTGTTTGTAAATTTTTAAAGGAAGCTATAAAGGAGTAAATATGTATATATATGGAAAAAATGCTATTTTAGAAGCTTTAAAGGATGGAAAATTTATATCCAAAGTATATGTTTTAAAAGGTAAAAAAGAAGTTTTAAAAGATATATTAAAGAAACTTCAAAAAGAAAATATAAAAATAGTAGAAAGTGATAAGCAAAAGTTAAAAAAACTTGT
>DQVG01000122.1 GCA_015661865.1 Desulfurobacteriaceae bacterium | reverse complement strand
TCTTTTTCATTTTCAATTCTTAAAGGAATTACTTTTATGAGTTTTCTTTTAAACTTTGATAAGTCTTTTTCCTTTGGTATTTTTATATCTATATAGTTTTCAGTTAAAGCATAATAATAGTTTTTATCTTCTTTTGTTAAGAGAATAGCTTCTAAAGTTTTCCCTAGATTTTCCTTTATAAATTTTAATTTTCTTTCTTTAGAAAAATTTCTCAAAATTTGTGTTCTTTCCTTTTTATCTTCTGGAGAAACTTTTGGTCTTAAGCTATAAGCTAGGGTACCTGGACGGTCAGAGTAAGTAAATACATGTAAATAATTTAAAGGAGTTTTTTCTAAAAATTTTAAAGTATCTTCAAAATCTTTTGGAGTTTCTGTTGGAAAACCCGTAATTATATCGGCTCCTATGCATGCATGAGGCTTAACTTCTTTGATAAAACTAACTGTTTCTAGATACTTACTAGTATCATACTTTCTTTTCATTAACTTTAAAATTCTATCTGAGCCACTTTGCAAAGGAATATGAAAATGGGCACATATTTTTTTATCTTTAAAAAGGTTTATTGTCTCAGTATCTAAATCCTGAACATTTAAAGATGATAATCTGAGTTTTTTTAAAGTTGGTATTTCTAAAATATCTTTCAAAAGTTCTTTAAAAAAATAGTTTTTGTATAAGTCCTTACCATATTTAGCTAGCTCTGTTCCAGTTAAAATAATTTCATCAAAGATCTTAGATAGATTTTTTATTTCCTTTAATATTTTTTCCTTAGGGAAAGATACAGGTTTTCCCCTTGCAAAAGGTATTATGCAGTAAGCACAATAACTATCACAACCCTGTTGAATTTTTACAAAGGCTCGGGAGAAGTCTTTAAAATCGCTTATAGATATATCTATTAGACATGGATTTTTAACTAAGTTTAAAACGCAAATAAGTTTTCCATTTGCGTAAGTGCAAATAGAGTGGTTATCATAAAGTTTTTTTATTTCTAAAAATTTATCTTTTTTTCCTGCCTTTAAGTCAAGGTAAGCTCGTAAATAGTCCAAAAATTTAACTTTTTCATAATTTCCCAAAATAAGTTCAACATTTAAATCTTTTAAATGCTTATAAAAAACTTGAGGATAGCAACCTACAAAAGCTACAATAGAACTAGGATTTATTCTTTTAGCTTTATAGGCATAATATCTGGAGTTTCTATCTGCTTTAGCTGTAACGGTACAAGTGTTTATTATATAAATATCAGCCTTTTCTTCAAAAGATACTATCTCAAAACCTTGATTTTCTAATTTTTCTCTTATAGCATACTCCTCGTACTGATTTAATTTACATCCTAAAGTTTTAAATGCTACTTTCATAAAAGACCACCTAACTTGAAAGGTTTAGGGAAGGAAATTGAAATTTTTATGTTTTTAATTATATGTAATTAAATTATGTTTAAAATAATTATAAAATAAATAGAGGAATAAAATGAAGTTTTTTTTAGATCTTTTTAAACTACCAGAAAATGAGGAAATTTTAGATAAATTAAAAAATTTTTTATCTACTCAAAATTTACCTTATGTAGAAATTTCAAAGGTTAATAATTTTTTAGTATTAGCTTATCCTTTTACTAGATTAATAAATAACTATCTTCAATTAACTATAAAAGTAGGTTACTTTTTCCCCTTAGATATTTTTATAAAAAATTATGGAAAGCTTTATACCTATATCTTTTTAAAGCATTTTCCAGTAAAACTTGTTAAGAAAGGAAATTTTAAAGGGGTAAACTTTTTATCTTTTAGAGATAATGACGTTATCTTTTTAGAAAATGAAGAAAAAAAGGAACTTTCTATTTCACATTTTTTTATATCCTTCCCTTTTTACTTTTTTAAAGTTTTTTCTAAATTTAAAGGTCCACCTTATAAAATATTTACAGGTGTAAAAAAGGAAATTACATATTCCTTTTTCAAAAAATTTCAGAATTTTTTAAAGAAAAAAATAAAAATAGATAGAGTATTTACTGAAAATATCATTTTACCTCCAGAAATGAATTGGGAAAAACTTTACAATCTAATTTTATTTAAAAAGCCTTTAGTTTATCCTCAGAAAGCTCATGTAATTTTCATTTATGATACAAAAAATAATTTTGAAAGTGGAAAAAATTTTTTAAATTTCATTTTAGAAAACAAAAAAATCCCTCTTAAAATATCCAAAGTAAGGATAACTCAAAAAGTATTAGAAAATGAAAGAAATATTATTAAATTATTAAAATCTTTATCCAATCTTTTTAATCTAAATAAAACTTGCACTTTTATAATTTGCTTAGAAAATTTAGATCTTGCTAAATTTGTTAGAAATGTTATATTTGATGCTGTGGTTTTGGATACATCTTATTTATCTTCTTCTGATTTTAAATACAAAGTTTATAAAGCTTTGTGTATTTTGAATCTAATGGGCTTTCAAATTCTATCCTTACCCATATTAAAAAACTTTTCTAGATTAGTAAATGTAATTGATTATCCAAAAAATTACCTTATAAATATATTTGAACAAGGTATTTTAAAAGAGACTTATTTTACAAATAAATTAGATAAAAGTTATCTACAAATTTATAAAGATTCCGTATTTATTTTACCTTTCGAGCCTTCAGAAGAGATTCCTTTTATAAGATATTACCCTACTAATTTACCCGGATACTTTCCAACCTCGATAGAAAGGGGATATTTAGTTTTTGAGGATTTTTTATTTAAATACTACTTTTCTTTTTGGAAGGAAAATCCTTTAAGCTTTGCTTACGGGGATATAAATATCTTACCTTCTGCTTTGGAAAGTTTAATAAGTCCTAATTCTATTTTGCCTAATAGATTTAAGGCATATAAAGATTAAAAAGCTGAGCGGGGAAAGCAAGCTCGTAAGCCGGGTTCTGTTTCCTCCCATATAGGGAGTAGGTGG
>DQVG01000037.1 GCA_015661865.1 Desulfurobacteriaceae bacterium | reverse complement strand
ATGGTTTGATACATTAAATCTTCAAATTCAGCTCTACTTTTTTTATATCCAACTGTATTTGCATTGGCCATATTATTAGTAATAGTATCTAAATTAAGTTGTTGAGCTTCCATTCCAGAAGCAGCTGTATAAAGAGCTCTTATCATATTTATCCTCCGAAAAATTAAAAGGTAAGTTTTTAAATTATACCAATTTTTTTTATAAAGGTAGGGCAGAAAGATTTTTAAAATTTTAAAAGATAAGCTCTAATCTTTTTTATTTTTTATATCCTTTAGATCAGATTTTAAATAGTACTTATAAACATAAACTAAAATAGCTGCTACCGCTTTATAAACATTTTCTGGAATTTTTTCTCCTATTTTTACATCAAAAAGAGCTTCTACAAGTTCTTTATTTTGAAGAATGGGAATATTAGATTTTTTTGCTAATTCTATAATTTTTTGAGCTAAATAACCTTTTCCCTTCGCAACTACTTCTGGAACGTCCTTATTTCCTTTAAAGTAAGAAAGGGCAACAGCTTTTTTTTTCAAAATTTATTCTCCAATAAAATTTAGATTAATATCAAATTTTTCTAGCTCTAGATTTTTAATAATATTATCTAGACTTAAAATAACTATATCGTCTTTAATTTCTAAATTTTCATATAAGTTTAACTTAAGAAGAATTGGAATCAGAAGTTTATTAATTAAAAACCCTAGTTTTCCATCAAATTTTAAAAAGACTTTTTTATTAATGGCTTTTAAAAGCTTAAAGGTTATACTAAAAATTAATTTTTTTATATTTATCTCAATACTATCTTTTCTAAAATTTATATTTATTTTCAAACCATTATATTGAAAATTTATATCTCTTAAAACTAAATCTTGTTTATATTCAAATTCCTTTCCCTTAACATCTAAGCGTATATAAAAAAAGTTATTATCGATTTTTAAAATATTTATTAAAGTTTTTATCCCATTTTTTTCTGTATAGATAAAATTTTGTATCATTTTACGTATTTTACTAACTTTTCTATATTACCTTTATATTTTATTGGAAATTCTAAAGATCTAAATTTTAGTTTTCCATCTACATATAAATATTTTTTTAAGGTTAATATATATCCTTTTAAATATAAGTTGGTTTTATTTCCGTAAGCCCTATAAACAAAATCTAATTTTTTATAGTTACCCTTTATATTACCTTTTCCATTTTCAAAATCTATGGAAAAGCCTTGATAATTTATTATAATATTTTTTGTTTCTAAATTTGATACAAGATTATTTTTAGATACTGGATTGATTTTTATATCTAACTTTAATAATCCATCTTTTATTAAAGGACTATATAAAGGCAAAATAAAAATAGCATTTTTCACTTTCAAATTATCAAACTTTTGAGCAATAACATATTTTGCTAAAATTGCTGACATTGGGAAAAAGTATATAAAAATAAATAAAGGTAAAAGTATAAACAAAAAAAACTTACTTAGCTTCATAAATAGACTTTTCATCTAACCTTGCCCTATAAAAAGGATTAGGAAGATTTGGGATACTTATTATATCTATTTTTACTTTCCTATAGGATTTTTCTACATATCCCCAATACAACTTTTCCAAAAGTGCATTATGAAGATATAGCGTGGTTTCAAAACTATTTTTATTTGAAAAATATAACTTAGAATATATACTTTCAAAATTTATTACAGCAATTGAAACTAAGGCCACAAGTATTAGTGCAATTAGAATTTCTAAAAAGTTCATTGTTTTCTTTTATAAGAAAAAATTTATTAAGACTTTTTACGATTATAGCATATTTAAAAATTAAAATTTTAATTTTCTCACAATTAAAGTTTTATTAGTTATTTTTATAAAATACAAATTCTTTTTTTCAAAAAATTTTATAGAAACAGGTAAAGAAAAAGTTAAATTATTTTCTTTTAAAATAGTGAAATTATTATTAAAAATATACTCTATTTTACAAGGAGGGGGGGGTATATAAACAATAATAAGAAAAAAAACTTATACTTTTTTTTGTGATATTTAAATCCTTAACCTTATTAAGTAGCTGACTTTGCATTAAATGAAAAATATTTATATTTAAATTTTGCTTTTGAATTTTTTCATTATACTTATCCGTAAACTTATACAGATTTATAAGTAAAGATAAAGAAGATAAAATTAAAAAACTAGCTAAAAATAAAGTTAAAATTATCTCTAGTAAAGTCATGTTTTTCCTCTTATATAAGGCTCTGATATAATTATATTTAATTTAAATTTATTATGAGGATAAAAATGAAAATTAAAATATCTAAAAAAGATTTTGAAAAAGCTTTAGCAAAAATTCAAGGTTTATCAGATAAAAAGGGAAATATTCCTATTTTATCTAATGTCCTTTTGGAGGCTAAGGAAAATATTTTTAAGTTAACTACTACAAACTTAGAGGTAGGTGCAACCTCTAAACTTCCGGCCTATATAGAAAAAGAAGGTTATGGACTTTGTAATGTTATTAAATTATTTCAAATAATAAAAAATTTATCTTCTTCAGAAATAGAAATTTTTTCAGAAGAAAATTTAGTTTTTATTAAAACTCCAAATTCAGAATTTAAATTAGCTCAAGCCAACAGGGATGAGTTTCCTACAATTGAATATCCTGAAAACTTTGATATTGAATTTGAAAGTCATTTACTTTTAAATGCTTTAAAAAAGGTAAAACCGGCTGTTTCAAAAGAAGATTTAGGAGGTTTTACCTTAGTAGGTATATATTTTAATAT
>DQVG01000007.1 GCA_015661865.1 Desulfurobacteriaceae bacterium | reverse complement strand
GAGTCTTTATCTTTATCTAAATCTTTTAATCCCCAATCAAATCTAGCATCAAAAACAATTTTATCCATATAGGTTATAGATCCTCCTAAACTAAGTCCAAAATCCCAATCTTCAGCATTTTCCTCTTTTTTATCTACTCTATAAGCTAAATATGGACCTAGACCAGCCTTTAAAGACAAATCTGAATCCTTATAAACCTCATATAAAAATCTTACTGGAATTTTTAAAAAGTGAGCTCCACCCTTTTCTTCTTTACCATTATCTTCAAATTTACCTTCTACATAAGTATAATACATCCCCGGTTCTAAATAAAACTGAGTATCTGGGAAGTTATAAGATATTTTAGCTCCTATTTCAAATCCTCCAAAACTCCATTTTTCTTTTGTTTCTGATAAGTTGTCAGAATACTTCCCAATTACCCATCCAATTTGGGGAATAAGGTCAAATGGCAAGCTTGTAGCGTTAGCTAATCCTACTAAAGTTAGTATAGATAATACTTTTTTCATGGTTGTGAACCCCTTTTAACTTTTTATTACTTTTAATTTTTTGGAAGAGTACATCCTCTTCTTGAATTTTTTATAAATTCTACAAACTCCCTTACTTCTAATATATGTCCATATTTTTCTAATACAATGGAGATAGATTCATTTATATTTTTTTTACTACCAAAAATAATTTTATAAGCGTCTAATAAAGCTTTTATAGTTTCTTTATTAAAATTTCGCCTTTTTAATCCTATAATGTTTATTCCCTCTAAATATGCCCGATTTCCTTTTGCTAAACAAAAATGAGGAATATCTCTTTCTACGGCAGAGGCCCCACCTATCATAGTATATTTTCCTATTCTTACAAATTGATGTATCCCAGAAAGACCTCCTATCACAGCGCCTTTTTCTATGGTAACATGACCGGCTATCTGAACACTGTTACTTATAATAACCTCATCTTCTATTAGACAGTCATGAGCTACATGAACATAAGCCATAATCAAAGTATTATTTTTTATAACTGTTTTTTTTCTATCAGAATCCGTTCCACGATTTATGGTTACAAATTCTCTAATTAAATTGTTTTTTCCTATAATAACTTTTGATTTTTCCCCAGGGGCTCTTAAGTGCTGAGAAATCTCTCCTATACAAGCTCCTTTAAAAAAGATATTACCTTCATCAATAAAAACCTTATGAAAAATAGAAACATCACATTTAAATATATTATTTTTCTTTATTATAATCTCGTCTCCTTGTATAAAAGTATTTGGCCCTAAAAAGCAGTTATCTTCTATAACTACATTCCCTTCAATTATTGTCCCAGGATAAATTTTTACATTTTCTCCTATTTTTGCCTGAGGATCTATATAAACTGAAGATTTATTTCCTACTATTATCATTTTTTTACCTCTTTGCAACCCCAGCCATAATGATGGCTTCAGCTACAAGTTTATCTTCTACATAAGCTTTTCCTGAAACTTTACTTATAGTGGGTTTTAGTCTTATAGCTTCTACTTCTAATCTTAAAACATCTCCGGGTCTTACAGGATGTCTAAATCTAGCATTGTCTATGCCCATAAAGTAAATTATGGATTCTCCAGCTTTCAAATTAAAGGTTTTTAACATTAAAATTCCCCCTACTTGCGCCAAGGCTTCTACAATGAGTACTCCTGGCATTACGGGATGGGAGGGAAAATGCCCCTGAAAAAAGGGTTCATTAATAGTAACATTTTTTATTCCTACTGCTCTTTTTCCGGGTTCAAATTCAATAATTTTATCGACAAGTAAAAAAGGATATCTATGAGGTAGAATATCTAAAACTTGGAAAATATCTAAATGCTCAGACATTTACTATCCCCCTTTAAAAATTAAAAGTTTTGCTAAAAGGTATCCTAGAAAAGCTAATAATATACCAAAAAAGTTATTTAAAAATATATTTAAAAAAAATAAACTTTCTTTACCCTGATATAAAAGACGCATGCTATCAAAAGCATAGGAAGAAAAGGTAGTTAAACCTCCTAAAAATCCGGTTATTAAAAGTAATTTTAAATAAGTACTAGCTCTTATTTCTAGTAAATAATAACTTAAAAATCCTATTAAAAAGCAACCGAGTAAATTAGATATTAAAATCCCTAAGGGAAAGTTTAAAATGGAAAATTTATTAGATAAAATTTTACAAATAAAATATCTTAAAGTAGCTCCTAAACCCCCGCCAATAAATAGGCTAAATATTACTAATAAATAGTTTTTCATATATTTACCTATTTATCTTAATTTTTTCATTTTTAATTTTTATCTAAATTAGACTTGAAAGTTGAGAAATTATTTTCAAAATTATACTTTAAAATTATATTTAATATAAAAGGAGGAGATAATGAAAATTGATCTGTGGAAATACTTAGTTTGTACTCAATTTGGACATGAAGATGAGGTTAAAAAAGCCATAGAATCTGGAAGGGTAGAAGTAAATGGAGAGGTTATAAAAAATCCTTATTTCAAAATAGACTATAAAAAAGACAAAGTAAAAGTAGATGGAGTTGAAGAAAAACCTCCCAAAAAATTAGTTTATTACGCTTTTAACAAACCTCAAAAATTAAAAATGGATTTGAGTCATAATAAAAAGACAAAAGAAACCATTTTAGGAGATATTTTAAGAGAGTTTCCCCATAAGGTCTTACCAATTGACACATTAGACTACTACAGCGAAGGACTTATGATATTAACAAACGATCCCGAACTTCTTTCTTCAAAAGCTAATAACTTAGAAAAAACTTACATTTTAAAAGTTGTTGGTAGAGTAAATAATGAAGAGTTAGCAAAAATGAGAAAAGGTGGAAAAGTTCCCAGTGGATTTTTTAAACCTAAAATCATTCGTCGTTTATCTTTATCAAAAAGTGGAAAACATACTTTTTTAGAGCTAAAAACAAATTCCAATAAAGGAAAACTTATTAGAGAGTTTTTTTTAAGATATAACCATCCCATTTTGAAAATGAAAAGAACAAAAATAGAAAAAGTATCTTTAGGAGACTTACCTAAGTTAGCTTATAGAGAACTTACAAAGAAGGAAATAGAAAGTTTAAAAAAAGTATAGGCGGGGGCATTTAGTCCCGCCTAAGTTTTATTAATATCTATATGGATTCTTGTGATATACTGGAGATGCTCCATTTGGAATATTTTTGGAAGATACTATAATTTCTTCAGGTTTCGCATTGGTTATTGTAAATTTAAAAGCATAATTTGATGCATCTTTTGGTCTATATTTAGACACATCTATATTTATACAGTATAAAGAATACAATTTTCCAATTTTGTTGTAGCACTGAACTTTTCCATTTCCAATAACTTCTAAAGAAACATATTGAATTTTGGATTTTGGAAGTTCTAAAATATTACCTTTAAATAAAGTGTAGCTATAATCCCTACATGAAGGAAGAGGTAAATTTTCCATTACTTTTGCATCCAAAGATATATTTAATTTCATAAATTTTGGTTTTTTTACATTGCAAATGTGAAGAATCTTTGCATTTTGTAGATCAGAGTACGGTAAATAAATAGTTGCTTTTCCAGCATCTGGAAGCTTCCAATATATTTTAAGTTTTCCCCCATTATACTTTTCAAATACTAATTTTGGATCTAAAACTACCATATTATTTTTCTTAACAAATTTATTTTTTATCAAGCAATTCTCTTTTCCATTTTTCTCTAAACAAATAGTTAAATAAAGATCAGCAGAAAAAGATATTTTAAGCTTTCCGGAAACTATATTAACATTACCTAAAAGTTTTTTATTATTTACTATTTTAAAACTTAATATATGTTCTCTAATATTTTCTTTCGTGATATTATCTGTTAAAAGAGCAAATTGAGGAAGGTACTTTAAAGTTAAGTTTGAATTAGAAGATTTATCAAGCTGTATTCCTTTAAGTAAAGCTGAGGATATATTGATATTATAACTTATAGGTATATTTAAATATCTAACCTTTTTAAGCTCTTGAGATTTATAAAGAAGGTCTTTTTTGGAATTTAAAATATTATTTAATTTTATTTCAAAAGATAAATATCTTGGCTCGCCTTTATTGTTTACATACATAAAAGAGTAAGGACGATAAGCATTAATTGGCTTATTTGTTATAAAGCTTACTTTAGATACACAACTCACCTTCCCATCGGTAGAACCTACTTGAAAAATAGGGTCAAAAGGAGCTTGGGCATTTTTAACATAATCTGTTGGGAAAATAAAATACGTATCAATATAGGATGTATCAGGTTTAAAATATATATCTTTAACTGAGGTATTATT
>DQVG01000005.1 GCA_015661865.1 Desulfurobacteriaceae bacterium | reverse complement strand
TAGATATAATTCTTTCTGTATCAGAGCAAACAAATTTACTTGCTTTAAATGCAGCAATCGAAGCGGCAAGAGCTGGAGAGATGGGAAGAGGTTTTGCAGTAGTAGCAGATGAAGTTAGAAAACTTGCTCAAAAAGTTGTTTCAGCTACCGATCAAATTAAAGAAACTATTTCTAACTTGAATAAAGATATTCAAATAAAAGTTATAGAAAATATTACTACTGCTTTTGAAAATATTAAAGAAGCTATGGAAAATTTAGAAAAAATTGTTGAACAGGCATCTCAAGAAGCTAAAAAAGAATCTGAAAAAATGAAAACTGTAGCCCAAATTATTAAGAATCTCTCCGAAGTAGCTCAAGAAAACTTAGAGTATTTAGAAGAAGTTGTAGAAGCTATTAAACGTGTAGCTGAAAGAATTAAAAACTTAGAAGAAGAACTTAAAAAATTCAAGGTTTAGATAAAAAAAGAGGCTATTATTGGCTGATTTAAAGCAGCGGCTTTCAGACTTTGTTGTTAAGGAAAAAATCAATTTAAAGCCTAAAAAAGAAGGGAAATATATTTTAGCTTTATTAAAAAAGTGGGGGACATCTACTTTTGATGTTATAGACGATATAGCTAGAAAGTTAAAAATTTCAATTTCTGAAATAGGTAGATGTGGAATAAAAGATAAAAATGCTATAACTTATCAATATTTAAGTATTCCAAAAAGAAACTTTAATATTTTAAAAGGGAAAAATTATGTTTTAAAACCGCTAGGTTTTATCGACCATCCAATATCTCAAAAAAATTTAGTTTTTAATGATTTTGAAATTATTGTAAGAAACTTAAGTGATTTTGAAAAAGAAAATTTTGAAAGTAGAATAGATCTAGTAAAATATTTTGGTTTTCCAAATTATTATGGAAAACAAAGATTTTTAGCTTATAAAGAAAAAACTTTTTTTCTTAAGGATTTAGAAAAAGGAAATATTAAAAGTGTATTTGAAAAAATTCTTTCAAATAGAAAATTAAAGATAAAACCATGGTATAAAAATATTTTAAAAGCTTATCAGCAAGGAAATTTTGATAAAAATCTTATTCCAATAACAGAAATAGAAATGCAATATAGTATTCTCCATGCTTTAGAATTTAATAAAAAATTATCAAAGTTAATAAATGAAAAGTATGAAAAAAAAGCCTACTTACACTCTAAAATAGGATTACTTTATTTTCCTTTGGAAAAGATTTTAAAAATCCCAGAAAAGTTAGAAATTTTTGACAATTATTATAAAAAACTTTTTAAAAGGAAAACTATTGTAAAACCAGAAAATTTTGAATATGAATATCTTGATAATAAAACTCTAAAATTAAAATTCTCACTTCCAAAAGGATCATATGCTACTGTTTTAACAAGTTTTCTTTTTCATGCTGTAAATTTAAATAAATAAGATAAAGAGGAATTCAATGAAAAAGCTTGGGTTACTTTTATTTGTGCTTACAAATATTACCTTTGGAAAAATTTTGGAGATAAATGTTGGAACGGGAGTAAGGAATATCAATCAAGAAATTAATCTTTACTATATAAAAAAATCTTCTCTAATTTCAGCAAAAGTAAAGCCTACGAAAGTAAAATTTGATAAAAAAAATACTTCTTTTATTTATGGAAAATTAGATATACCCTTAATGCCTGCAATCGAATTTAAGTATTTAGAATATACCTTACATGCATTTTTATCTAGTAGCTTAAGTTTTTACTTTGGAAATATTCAAATAGAAGATACTAAGGCAGATATAAATTTAGATCAAAATACTAAAGAACTTAATTTAGATATTTATTATTCTTTACCATTTTTAAATTTTTTGAAATTAGGAGCTGGAACAAATATTTTAGATGTTAATCTAAAAGCGCAAGCTAAATTTGAAAATGGGACTTCCCAAGAAGAAAATTACAACTTTACTTTACCCATTTTATATATTTACTCTAGTTTAAATTTCGATATAAATAAATTTATATTTAACGTAAACTTTAGATATTTACCTAAAGTGAATATAGAAGACTATAATATAGAATATTTATCAATATCCCCCCAAATTGGTTATAAAATTTTATCTTTACCAACAATAAATTTTATAACTTATTCCAATTATGAGTACTCTAATTTAAAAATAATAAAAGAGTCTAACTCTTCAGATAAATTTTATTTTGAAAAAAAGAACAGTAACTTTGAAATTGGGGGATTTTTAAATTTAGGATTTTAAAATGGTTGCGGGGGCGGGATTTGAACCCGCGACCTCCGGGTTATGAGCCCGGCGAGCTACCAGGCTGCTCCACCCCGCGTTCTTTTTGTACTATTAATTATATGAAATTTGAAACTAATGTCAAGTGTTTTGAGGGGGCTGTTCGAAAAAAAGTGGAGATTGAAATAAAGATCTATATCTAGAAATTTTTTAAACTACTTCTCCCTAACTTAGAAGATTTTTTACAAAGTGAAATTCCTATTTTTCGAACGCTCCCAGTGTTTTGAGGACAATTAAAGAAATATAAGAAAATTAAAATTTGTAAGGTATAGAAGAATCACATTCTCAAGCTCTCTCCAACAATTTTTGGTAAGATACCTTCTATAATATTTTACAATCTTAAAAAGTTTTTGAAGAAAGGAACCGTCATATGTTTTTTTTCCATTTATTATCTTTTTTTCTTCAATGTCTCTTTTATTAAATACCTTTGAAATATTGAATTTATTTGGGATATTTTAATTTAATTAAAATAGATAGAATCTGATTAAAGATAAGAAAAAAAGTTTAAAAAGGAAATATTAAGTAATGGTCAATGTATGTAGTGATATAGTATTAGATATATTTACAGTATGATAGAATTTAAACAAACTAGCTATATTTATTATCTTCCGTAACTATTTATAGGAGGAAAAAATGGCAATATACAGTTATCATTATCGTTATAAAGCGGATTTTCCTTATGATGAAAGACAAGTGTTTGATCCTCCCACTGATCCAAGATTTTTTCGTTTTTCAGAAGTAATTTGGTATGGAAAAGATGATGAAGGATGGTGTGTTTATAGGAAAGATCCTTATACAGGAGAAAAATTAAGAATAGACTTTGATCCACCCAGATTTTGGTAAATAAAACTAAAATAAACTCACCGTATTTTTATTTTACTTTCTAAAAATCTTTACAAAAATATCGTTACGGGAATTTACTATCATAGATATAAAAAATAAGTAGCATTTTAAAGTTAGGACTAATATTTTTGATGAAATGGGAAAAGTCTTATACAAAGTTTATAAAAATTTAAAAAATTATATTTTTGTAAGTTTATATTTTAAAAATTAATGTCTAAAAATAACTTATCTAATAAATACTTAGGTTTTGGATAAATCTTTATTAAATTCAAAACTTCTACTATATTTGGATAATACTTCATATATATAGGGTTTTTTATAGATAAATCTAATAAAACTTCAAATAAACTTTGAATAATTTTTATATTTACTTTTTCCAACTTTTCTGTTAATAGAAAATAATTTTTCAACTCCCTATTTTTTATATAATTTAAAAGGGCTTTTGAAATATCCACAAGCTTATACTTATAAATTCTTAAAAGATGACCGGGTCTTCCTCGGGAAAAATCTAAAAGTTCGGGGTATTTTTTTAAATCTATTTTTTGATTTTTTGCAAATTCCTTTATTTCTTTTTTACTTAAGGGAGAAAATTTAAATATTTTTGCTCGTGAAACTAAAGTTTTTGTAAGTTTATTTGAACTAGTAGTAATAAGAATGATAAAAGAGTTTGAAGGAGGCTCTTCAAAAAGTTTTAAAAGAGCATTAGCAGCTTCTAAAGTAATATTTTCGGCATTGTCCAGTATAGCTACTTTATATTTTTTTATAGATTTTTTTGATAAAGAAAAAATTAAATTTCTAACATCTGAAATTTTTGGGTAACTATCTTCTCCTATTAAAAAAAAGTCTTTTTGAGAAACTTCCTGAAAAGAAAATAAAGATTTAGCAACCAGTTTTTTTCCTATACCTTCAAAACCCTCAAAAATAAGATTAGAAGGTAACTTTTCTTTTTCTTTTAACTTTAAAAGAAGCTCAATATTTTTTTTATGGCCAATAATATTTTCTAACATTTTAACTTAATTTTCGCCTTTCAGATGCTGTTTTATTTAAGACATCAAAAAGTTCTTTTTCTTTATCTTCTTCAATAAGTTTTTTGTAGTAATTTAAAACTTTTAAAAACACATCTAAAACTTTCAAAATATTTTTTTTATTTTCCAAAAATATATCTTTCCACATAGTTGGGTCTGAAGCTGCAATTCTTGTAAAATCTTTAAAACCTGCCCCTACAAATTCAAATAAATTAATCTTTTCTTCCTTTGATAATCTTTTTATAGTATCCACAAGGGCATAAGCCACAAGATGAGGTAAGTGAGATACCGAAGCAAATACTAAATCGTGAAAATAAGGATCCATTATTATAGGATGGGAATCTAAATTTTTCCAAAAAGCTATCATATTTTCTATGGTTTCTTTTTTATTTTTCTCAGTTGGAGTAATAATAGCAAGTTTATTTTTATATAAATTAAATATTGCATTTTCTATACCAGATTTTTCATTTCCAGCTATCGGATGAGCTCCGATAAATTCTACATTTATAGGAGAAAGCACATCTTGAGCAAACTCAACAAGGTGACCTTTTACACTTCCAAGATCTGAAACTATAGGTTTTTTATCTAAGGTTTTTAAAAAGTCCTTTAAAAGAG
>DQVG01000018.1 GCA_015661865.1 Desulfurobacteriaceae bacterium | reverse complement strand
TCCTTTTTGTAGAACTTCAACAACTATCCAACGTTTATGACGAGAAAGAGGTCTTGTTTCCATTATTTTTACAATATCGCCTACTTTACACTCATTTTTTTCATCGTGAGCCATAAATTTAGAAAATGTTCTAACTCTTTTTTTATATAATGGATGAGAATATTCTCTTGTAACTCTTACAACAACAGTTTTATCCATTTTATCTGAAACAACTACTCCAATTCTAAATTTCCTTTTATTTGGACGTTTATTTTGTTCTTGCATTATTTACCTCCAGAAAGCTCTCTTTCTCTTAAAATAGTAAGAACTCGAGCTAAAGTTCTTTTTGTATTTCTTATT
Source organism: Desulfurobacteriaceae bacterium (assembly GCA_015661865.1). Taxonomy (GTDB): domain Bacteria; phylum Aquificota; class Aquificia; order Desulfurobacteriales; family DQVG01; genus DQVG01. Next base: position 5,234 of record DQVG01000018.1, on the reverse strand, counting down.
GCCATTTTATTTTCTAAAACACCTAAAGAACGTTTAAAACGAAGCTTAAAAAGTTGCTCTCTAAGCTTCCTTTCAAGTTCCCTTAATTCCTTAGTACTTTTTTCACGAAGTTCATAAGCTCTCATATATGGAATATATTTATTTTCTGCCATGACCTTACTCCTCTCCTAAGATTTGTCTTTTTATGATTCTAGTTTTAAAAGGTATTTTGTATTGAGCTTGTTTGAGAGCTTCAATAGCTAACTCTTCAGGAACTCCACCAACTTCAAATAAAATTTTTCCTGGTTTGATAATAGCTTCATAACCTTCTACGTTTCCTTTTCCTTTACCCATACGAGTTTCAAGAGGTTTTTTAGTATACGGATGATCTGGAAAAATTCTAATCCAAAGTTTTCCACCTTTTTTTAATCCTCTAACAATAGCAACTCTGGCAGATTCAATTTGATTAGAGGTAAATCTTCCCGGCTCAATTGCTTGAAGAGCATATTCTCCAAAACAAATAGTATTTCCACGAGAAGCTTTTCCTTTAGTTCTATATCTATGATACTTTCTAAATTTTAATCTCCTTGGCATAAGCATCATTGCATTTCCTCCTTAACTTTTTTCTCAATTTGCCTGATAATTTCTTCTGCAGAATCTTTTAAAACATCTCCTTTATATATCCAAACTTTAACTCCTATTTTTCCGTACTTTGTGAAAGCTTCTGCAAATCCATAATCTATATCCGCTCTTATAGTTTGAAGCGGAACTCTACCTTGACGATACCATTCATCTCGAGCCATATCGGCTCCTCCAAGACGTCCAGCTACCTGAATTTTGATACCTTTTGCTCCAGCTCTCATAGCATCTGCAATTGCTTTTTTCATAGCTCTTCTATAAGCAACTCTTCTTTCAATTTGTTGAGCAACATTTTCAGCAACAAGTTGAGCATTAAGTTGGGGTACTCTTACCTCTTCTACGTTGATAAGAACTCTTTTATTTGTCATTTCTTCTAATTTTTGACGAAGAGCTCTAACTCCCGCCCCTTTTCTTCCAAGAATTAATCCTGGACGAGATGCCCAGATTCTAATAATAATTCTATCTGCATCTCTGGCGATTTCTATTTTAGGGATACCAGCATGGTAATAAGTTTCCTTAATAAATTCTCTAATCTTCATATCTTCATTTAAAGTTTGGGCATAATCTTTTTTTCTTTTTTGAACCCATTTAGCATGCCAATCCTTTGTAATTCCTAATCTAAATCCATATGGATGAACTTTACGACCCAAGGCGAAATCCTCCTTTTATTTTTTAAGTTTTTTTGCTTCGGGATAGCCTACCTCAATATAAATATGAGAAGTTCTTCTTCTAATAGGGTAGGCTCTCCCTTGAGCTCTTGGCCTAAATCTTTTAAAAGTTGGTCCTTCATTAATATAAATTTCAGTAATAACTAAACGTTCCGGATCTAATCCAAAGTTATGTTCAGCATTTGCTACTGCACTTTTTAAAGTTTTTAAAATATATCTAGCTGGTCTTTTGGGACACTCTTGTAAAATAGCAAAAGCTTCAGATACTTTTTTTCCACGAATAAGGTCAGCTACTAATCTAGCTTTAAAAGGTGAAATTCTAACTCTTCTAGTAATAGCCTTTGCTGTTAAAGGTTTTTCAAAACCTTTTTCTCCTTCTTTATAATAATCTCTTGTTTCTATTGCCATTTTTTCACCTCACTACTTTTTCTTAGTTACTTTTTGTTGACCGGGGTGACCCCTAAAAGTTCTTGTTAAAGCAAACTCCCCAAATTTATGACCAACCATATCTTCTGTTACATAAACTGGAATATGTTTTTGACCGTTGTAAACCCCAAAGGTATGTCCAATAAACTCTGGAACAATAGTACAAGATCTATCCCAAATTTTTATAACTTCTTTTTTTCCAGTCTCATTTAATTTTCTAACTTTTTTAAGAATTTTAGGATTAACATAAGGTCCTTTCTTTCTAGAACGAGCCATGGCTTTAGCCTCCTAATTAATCATTTCTTCTTCTTATAATATATTTATCAGATGGTTTTTTCTTTCTAGTTTTCATACCCTTTGTACACCATCCCCAAGGAGATACCGGATGGCGACCTTTAGTTCTACCTTCCCCACCTCCATGGGGGTGGTCAACAGGATTCATAGCTGTACCACGAACAGTTGGTCTAATCCCAAGCCAACGAGATCTACCAGCCTTACCAATAACAATATTTTCATGATCAAGATTTCCAACTTGACCAATCGTTGCCATACAATCTAAATGTACTCTTCTCATTTCTCCAGAAGGAAGTCTAATAATAGCATAGTTTCCTTCTTTACCTAAAAGTTGAGCATAGCTACCTGCCGCTCTACAGAGCTGGCCCCCTTTTTTAGGTTTAAGTTCAATATTATGAATAATGGTACCTACGGGAATATTTCTTAAAGGTAAAGCATTTCCTACTTTAATTTCAGCATCAGGTCCAGACATTACCCAATCTCCAACTTGTAAACCTTCTGGCCAAATAATATATCTTTTTTCTCCATCTACATAATGCAAAAGAGCAATTCTGGCGCTTCTATTAGGATCATACTCAATAGCTGCTACCTTTGCAGGTACTCCAACTTTATCTCTTTTAAAGTCTATAATTCTATATCTTCTTTTATGACCTCCCCCTTTGTGCCTACAAGTAATTCTTCCTTGATTATTTCTACCAACATCTCTTTTGAAACCTTTTGTTAATTTTTTTTCAGGTTCAGTTTTTGTAATTTCACTAAAATCTGAAACTGTCATAAACCTTCTTGAAGGAGTATATGGCTTAAATCTTTTAATACCCATTTTTCCTCACCTCTCAAATTAAATTCTTTCTACCACTCTTTGGCTAATTTCATTAAATCAAGCTCGTAACCCTTTTTCAAAGTAACGATAGCCTTTTTATATTTTCTTTTTCTACCTTTAAGACCTGGTTTGTTATAAACCCTTTTTTCCTTTCCAGGAACAATCATAGTATTTACTTTTTCAACTTTTACATTAAATAATTTTTCTACAGCTTGCTTAATTTCAGGTTTTGTTGCATCTACTGGAACTTCAAAAGTTAATTTGCATATTTTATATTCTTCCTTAGTTTTAGAACTTTTTGCTTTTAAATTAGACAATTTATAACTTTTTTCAGTAACTATAGGTCTTAATAAAACTTCATACGGGGTTCTCATTTTGCCAACCTCTCCTCAATTTTTGGTAAAACTGATTTAAACACAACTATTTTTGGATAACAAACTACATCGTAAACATTTAAACCCTCTACAGGTAAAACCTTTACTTTTGGTAAGTTTCTAAAAGATAACCAAATTTTTTCCATTTTTTCATCGTACTTATCTGGAACTACAATTAATACTTTTTCATTTTCTAAACCTAAATCCTTTAAAACTTGCTTTGCAAGTTTGGTTTTTATCTCTGGAAATTCAAAATCTTCCACAACTATTAAATTTCCTTCTCTAAGTCTTTGAGATAAAGCACTTTTTAAAGCTAATCTTCTTACTTTTTTATTTAATTTAAAAGACCAATCTTTAGGTTTAGGACCATGAACAATTCCTCCTCCTACCCATTGAGGAGCTCTAATAGAACCTTGTCTTGCTCTACCTGTGTGTTTTTGAGGCCAGGGTTTTCTCCCCCCTCCTCTTACCTCTCCTCTAGTTTTAGTAGAGGCAGTACCTGCTCTTCTTTTTGCTAATTGCCAATTAACTGTAAGCCAAATAGCATGTTTATGTAAAGGAGCATTAAAAACCTTATCATTTAAAGTTACTGTTCCAACTTCTTCCTTTTTTGTATTTATAACTTTCACTTCCATTGTCGCCACTCCTTTTTAACTTAGTTTTTAGGTGTTCTCTCTGCTTCTTCCAACAGCTGATTTAATAATTACAATAGAGTTCTTATGTCCAGGTACGGAACCTTTTACCAAAATTAAATTTTTCTCAGGAATAACATCTACAATTTCTAAATTTTTTACAGTTTGAGTATCTACTCCATAATGTCCAGCCATTCTTTTTCCAGGATGAACTCTACCTGGATAGGTTCTACAACCTATGGCTCCAACCGCTCTATGATACCTATGACCATGAGAATTTGGAAATCCACCAAAAGACCATCTTTTCATTACACCTGCAAATCCACGTCCTTTGGTAGTCCCAGTTACATCTACTTTTTCCCCTTTTTGGAATATATCAACGGTTATAGTGTCTCCTACATTGTATTTGTCAATATCTTTGAATTTGATTTCTTTTAAAACTTTCATAGGTTTTACACCAGCCTTTTTAAAATGTCCTAAATAAGGTTTAGGTATTTTCTCTTCATTTTTCGTTATTTCTTGATATCCAAGTTGTAAAGCTTCATATCCATCTTTTTCTTTTGTTTTTTTCTGAACAACTACACATGGTCCAGCTTCTATAACAGTTACAGGAATTGCATTTCCCTTTTCATCAAATATTTGAGTCATTCCTACTTTTCTTCCAATAATTCCTTTCATTTCTTTCTACCCCTTTAAATAGTTTTTATTTCTACATCTACCCCTTTGGGAAGCTTTAGTTCTTGAAGAGTTTGAATAGTTTGTGGTTTAATATTTTCAAGATCTATAATTCTTCTGTGAACTCTTATTTCAAATTGTTCTTGAGAATATTGATATTTGTGAGGAGAACGAATAATTGAATACCAGTGCCTTTTTGTAGGGAGGGGGATAGGACCTTTTATAATCACTCCTGTTCTTTTTGCTGCTTCAACAATTTCTTTTACAGCTCTGTCCAAAACTCTGTGATCATAAGCCGTCAATTTTATTCTAACTTTATCGGTGGCCATGAAATTATACCTCCTTAAAAACTTGAACCTTATTTTTAAATTTAAATAGATCTAGGCAAATATCTTATGTAAGTGGATGTGAATTATATCAAATTTTCATAAAATTGCAAAAGATTTGGGAGTGTGTCGCAATATTAAAAATCCGGAATTTGTAAAACATTAAGTATTTCGGAGTTTTCTTAAAAGTACAAAAAAATTTTGTAACAGGCACGGATTTTTTTCCATGGTTCTCATATTTCAATACTGGAAAAGTTTTAATTTTTTTTATCTATAAACCTTATTTCATATATCTTTCTCTTACTTGATTACAAAAGGTGGTTCAGCCTTGGTGGTTTTTCAGGTAAAAGATGCTTCATTAAAAAGTTTTGTAGTTCAGGCTGGAGGTAGAACCTTTAAGG
>DQVG01000082.1 GCA_015661865.1 Desulfurobacteriaceae bacterium | reverse complement strand
TAAAGTAATAATAGTAAGATTTTTTTTAGAATATACTTTTAAGTTTTTAACTATTATTTTATCCCGAAGGTTGGGAGCTATTTTTATTTTTGTTAGATTTACTTTTTGAGTTTCCAAAGGATAGACATAAGTTTGATATTCCGTATGACCTGTGCAAGCTAATAAAGATATAGAAAATAAATACAGTAAACTAAGGTAAATTAGCCTCATAGTATATTACCTCATCCTTAGGATAAAAACTTCTCACAAATATTATTTTAGAAGATTTATTATTCTTCAAGCTTAAAGTATATTTTTTATGATTAGGAATATAAATAGTTACTTTTCCATTTTTAGGTAATTTAATTACATTAACTTGAATTTCCTTTGGCAACCAAAGCCATTGTCTAGTATCAGCTTTAGTAGTAGCTTGGCTATAAGCAAGAGCTATTAAGTTACCTAAAAAGCCAAAATGCTTTTTAGCTTCTACTTGTAAAAAAGTTTTTAAAGTAGCTCTAATAATTTCTTTGGGAATAATATACTTCATTCTTTTTTTAAATTCGAAAGCTACTAAATTATCCACATTTACAAGTCTTTTTGTGGTATATATATTTTTACCAGTTTCATTTTCTACTAAAATATATAAAGTATTACTAGCTTTACCCCTTTCTTTTAAAGTAGGTAAAGCTACAGATACTACTACTATTCCGTCACCCAAAATTACGGGTAAATCAAATCTTTTTTCTATTTTTTTAAAAGAAAGGCCATTTAAATATACAATCCATAATAAATTCTCTTTTTTATTATCCCTTGCAAGCTCCCAGGCCTTGGAAATAATCTCAATTGCCTCTTCCTTGTCTTTTATAAGACCATAAGTAGTTTTAAACATATCCATAGCATTTAAATTTTCTCCTGTATAAAGATAATAAATTCCTTTTAGAAAATACACATATGGATTTTCAAAATTTTGATAAGGTTTATAAGCATCTAAGGAGGAATATTCTTTTTCTATAGGAAGTAGAGTTTTTTTTGTAAGTTTTATTTTTTTATAGTCTTTATTTTTTTTATTTTTCGATAGATTTTCATCTTTCTTATCTTTTAACTTAATCTCTTTCTCAAAAATGGTACGAGCATATTTTAAGCGTTCTACTGCCCTATTTAAATTAACATTATATTTTTGTAGGTCTCCCTTTAAAAGACTTTCCTTTGCCATATATACATTTACAAAAACCCTTTCATAGATAGGTGGGGTATAGTCACTAATTAAATCATTTACAAGTATAGAGCCAAAACCTTCTATTAACTTCTCATTTAAAAGCTTTTGTTCATACAAATTTATCTTTGTATCTATATAACTAAAAATTTTATAACTTAAATTTAAATCTTTAGCAAAATAAGAAATAGATGCACTATTTTCATACCAATCTAAGGATTTTTTTGATTTAACATCCAGTTTTAAAATTTCAGGATTTTCTTTTATTTCCTTTTTTATTTTAGCTAAGCTTTTTTTGAAAGTATCTTCTGATAACTTATTTTTAGATGGAACTAAACTAACTTTATTTTGAGTGCAACTACTTAAAAAAGTTAGTAAAAAAATTAACGAAACGATCCACCGATTCATAATTTTTCCTATAAAAAAATAAAAGTTAGTCTAAGTTTAATTATAACATGTAAATAAAATTAATTTATGGAAGGTTCTAAGGATAATTTATAGTTATATTGTAATAATCTATAGTTATGTTATTAGATTTGTTTAATACTTCAAAATCAATTTCCTTTAAATTCAAAGAATTTCCGTTTGAAAAATTACTGAAATTTAAATCTTTATCAATACTTTCATTAAAATTTTGTTCTTTATTTGGAGTTTCATTTGAAAATATAAATTCTTTTGGAGGATAAATTTTAAAATCATAAGGTAAAGAAAAGTTAAATAAAGTTATATTTTGAGATATATTTTCTAGGACTGAAGCTAAACATAAATTTTTTTTATAAAAAGTTAAATTATAATACTTCATAATATAACCTTGGGGACCAAAATTATCTCCAGTATCTGGCATAGATAGAAAGGCTCCAATTTTTTTATTATATATAGAGGCCCTGAAGTGCACAGGAAACGATAAAGTTTCATTTAAAGTTTGATTTTCGCAAGAGTAATTTAGAAAATCATCTTTACTTAGTTTAATACGAACAAAAAACTCGGGGCAATTTTTAAAACAATATTTATAAAATTTTAATAATACTCCCTGCGAAAGTTTTTTTATTTTTCCGTTGATATAAGTTATATTATCTTCCGGATAAAACATCTTATGGGGCCAGGTTGAATTTAAAATTTCCAAACTAACATTGTCTTTTATAAGATTAGGAAAATAAAAGTTAAATTCACATAAATCTTTTAAAATATCTACTTTCTTCGCTCTTATTGTAATATACTGAACGGGAAGTTTATATCTTGTAATATTAAAAATACTAAAATAAAATAAGCGTCTATATGCCGTTGGAGGTCCAAATTCAGTTTCTACCTGTTTATTTAAAATAACTTTTGGAATTTCAGTTGGTCCTAAAAACTCATCAAATAAATCCCAATTAATATTTTCAAATAATTTTTTAAAATAAAGATTTCTATTATAACTATATCCAACGGGCTCTAAGTATTCATTAACGACAAAGCCATTTAAATCTACTTCATAATCTTGAAAAATAGGTTTTTTACCTTCAAGTCCAGTTAAGATAAAAAACTTTATTCCTGAAGTTGTATAGTTTAAACCTGGAATTTCCAAGTCTGGAGCATTTAATTCTATAAGATAAAAATTAGGTAAATCTTTTGAAACAAAAATTTTTAAAGGAAAAACAGTTAATCCAGAAAAAAAATAAATTGGATCGCCTGGAGAATAATATTTTTTAGGAATTACTACATAAGGTTTATTATTTTTAAAAAATAAAAGTCCAGGTTTATATTCAGAATCACCTATTTTTGCAAATGGAACATAATAAGAGACTAAATATCCCCAATATTTTTTGCTTATTTTTATATTGTTTATTCTATAAAAAAATAATCTTTTTCTGGCTAGTTTTAAAGTAAATTCTTCTATAACATTTTCTTTAAAATACTTGTATTTTTTATACCCCACATATATAGAAATTAAAAATAAAATAAAAAAAAGAAAGATAAAAAAAAATTTATTTGGACGAATAGAATAATTCATTTTTTCCCTTAAAATATATAAAGATTCATAACTTCCTTCATCTGATTTACTTTTTCCTTAGCATAACTTGAGGCTAATTTATCTCCTTCTTTAAAAATTTCTAAAACCTTATCAAAGTGATTTTCATAATACTTTCTTCTTTCCCAAATAGGTTGTAAAAACGAAATAATATTTTTTGCTAGTTTTCTTTTACATTCCACACAACCAAATTTTGCTTTTTTACAACCTTCTTCAATTTCCTGCAAATATTTTGAATCTAAATTTAACTCTTTAGCAAAAACTTTATGATAAATATAAACAATACAATTTTCAGGATTTCCTGGATCAGTTTTCCTTACTCTTTGGGGATCGGTTTTCATACTTCTTACTTTTTGGAATACAGTTTCTTTGTCATCTGAAAGATAAATACAATTTCCATAAGATTTACTCATTTTTCTTCCATCTATTCCAGGTAACTTTGGAGTATCAGATAAATAAGGTGTAACTTCCTTAAAAATAGGTTTGAATAAATTATTAAATTTTCTACCTATCTCATTAGTAATAAAAATATGAGGGATTTGATCGACTCCAACCGGAACTACATCCGGATCATAAAGGAGAATATCGGCTGTTTGTAAAACGGGATAACCTAAAAATCCATAAGTAGTTAAATCTTTTTCTTTTAAGTTTTCCTTTAATTCTTTATAAGTTGGATTTCTTTCTAAAAGTTTTACCGAAGTTATCATACCAAATAAAAGATAAGCTTCACTGTGAGCTTCATTATGAGATTGAATAAAAAGAACACTTTTTTCGGGATCTAATCCTATAGCTAAAAAATC
>DQVG01000020.1 GCA_015661865.1 Desulfurobacteriaceae bacterium | reverse complement strand
TTAAATGGACCAAAGCTGTTTTAATTTGATAGATATTATTTTGAAGTTTATATAAAGTCTGATTAATATTTAATCTTATTAAATTCTTAATATTTTCATTTTCATACATAGTTTTCAAAATTTCCTTTTTTTTCTTTAAAACACTTTGGTAATTATTTATTCCTATTTCTAAAGAAATTCCAAATCCGAAAGAAAAATAGTCTGTATCTCCTAAAGCTTCAAATTGATTGGTTTTTGTATATCCTAAAAAGGTAAAAAGATTTGGAATAAATTTTGATTTTTCTAATTCATATTTTTTATAAGCTATATTTGTTTTTTTTAAAAAAATTTTGAAAATAGGATTATATTTTTTTGCCAATTTATAATAATAGTTTTCGCTTTCCAAAGTTATATTTAATATATTTGAAACTAGTTTCGTAGGTTTTAAAACTTTTATCGAATTTATTTTAGAATTTATTAAAGTTTCTAAGTATTTTTTCGATATATGTCTATAGTTTAAAGCTTTTATTAAATTTTCAATAGATTTTTGATAGTAATATTTACTTTGTAAAAGATCTTGCTTATTTATTAATCCTTTTTCGTACAAATATTTTGCATCTTTATAAAGATAGGAGGTTAAATTTAAATAACTTTGAGAAAGCTCATATAAGGCTAAACTTTTTTGATATTCAAAGTAAGCTTTAGAGATTTTATAAATAATTTCATTTTGCACTTTTTTATATTCATAAAAACTTATATTTTTTACATCTTTTGAAATCCTATAAGCCTGATATAAAGTAGGACTTAAAATTTCTTTGAGCATAATATTGAAAGTATAAAAAGATGAAGGAAGAAAAGTAAAGGAAAAACTATAAGGAACTACTAAAGAGGTTGGAGTAGTTCCATTCATAACAGGTAGATAGGTATTAATAGTTAATTTTTTTTCTTCTTGTTTAAAATATTTATATTCTATAGATAATTTTGGAAATAAATTCCAAAATTTTTCTTTTTCTAAAAAAATATTTTTTTGATAGTTATAATATTTAGATTTTATAAGTGCATTATTTTTTAATCCTAAATCAATAATATCTTTTAAATCTAATTTTTGGGCAAGGGAAAGGCTAGATATGTATAATAAAATAAAAATAACAAAGAAATAAATTTTCATTAATAACCTCCAAACTCTTTTTCTTTTATATTTTTACTTTTCATAATCGCAAGGATAATAAAAATCAAAATTATAACTCCAAAAAATGCAGATAATATAAAAACTTCCCAAAAGGAAAATAAATAAGCTTTTTTATTAAGTTCAAAATATAAAAATAATTTGGAAATTTTTTGGGAATAATGAGAAAAAAGTAATTTTATTTTAAAAAGTAAAGAATTATAGACACTTTTAGAGGTATCTACAAATTCATTTAAATATCTAAAGTGATGTAAATGCATACGAGTAAAGTAAGTAGTAGCTACAGCTGTTCCTATGGACCCTCCTACCAGACGAATTAAGCTTTGAAGGGCAGTTGGTTCTTTAATATTTTCTCCATGAAAAGGTGCTAATGCTAAAGGGGTTAAACTGGCAAAAATCATTCCCGTAGAAAATCCCCAAGGTAAAAGGTAAAGAACTATTTGCCATTTTGTAAGATTAAAATTTATTTTTGTTAATAGTAAATTTCCTAAAATAACCATAATACCTGCAAAAATAGCTAACTGCTTTTGAATTTTAAATTTATCACCTAGAAAACCCGTTAGTACAGCTCCCACTCCAGAAGCTAAGGCGGGAAACAATAAAATTTCTCCAGCTGTTAAGGTGGGAAATTTAAGAAGTTTTTCTAAAAGCAAGGGAAGCATAAAGTAGGTTGAATATATTGCCATACCAAAAAATAGAACTGCTATCATGGAAAGTCCAAATACGGGATAATCAATAAATAATTTTAAATTTACAAAAGGAGTTTTTTTTCGTTTTATTCTGAAAAATTCCCAAATCAAAAAAATTAAGGTAAAAACATAAGCAATATTAAAAAAAATTAAGGTTTTTAACGATGTCCATCCCCAGATATTTCCTTTTGATAAAGCTATTAGAAAGCTTACTAGAAAAATACAAAAAGATATTGCTCCAGTGAAATCAAAATCAAGTTTGTCTTTGATTTTTCTTTTTACTTCATCTATAAATAAACTTACAAAATAAATTGTAAAAATGCCAATTGGAATATTAATATAAAATATCCATCTCCAATTAAAGTACTCACTTATATATCCTCCTAAAGTTGGACCTAAGGCTGGACCAGTTATAGCTCCTATAGCAAAAACTCCTGTTGCTTTACCTTTTTGATCGGGAGGAAATATGTTATAAAGCATAGAAAGGGCAATAGGAACTAAAATACCTTCTCCAAAACCCTGAAAAGTTCTTGCAACAAGCATAGTTTCTAAATTCGGAGCTATTCCACAAGCTGCACTCATTAAAGTAAATAAGGCAATACCTATAATATAAGTATTTTTCAATCCTATTTTTTTTGCAATCCAAGGAGCTAACGGCATAGCAACTGCAGAGGCTATCATATAAGAAATTATGACCCATTGAATAGAATCATAATTTACTCGAAAAGAGCTCATCATATGAGGAATAGTAATGTCAACTATTGTAGTATCTAATAAACACATAAAGGCTCCTAAAATAATTAAGAGGATGGCAAAGGGACGTGCAGTTTTAACTTTGATGATACTTTGGGAATTTTCCATTTTAATCCTTCCTAATTTCTACTTGAGCTGAAGAACCTACTTTTAAGCAATTTAAAGATATGGGAGGTAAAATAATTTTTACGGGGACTCTAACTGTAGTTTTTACAAATTCTCCGCTTGTAGGTTCATTTGGTATTAAAGAAAAAGTATCTCCAGCATAGGCTCCTACACTTTCTACTTTACCATAAACATCCAAATTACACGTATCTAAATGAACTTTTGCAATTTTACCCTTTTTAATATAAGGTACATTTGTTTCGTCTATATATGCCATAACGTAAGCTTTTTTAGGATCATATATGGAATATATAGGCATACCTACACTTACTACTTCACCCTCATCCCTCCACTTTTTAGCTATAACTCCGTTTATTGGAGCATATATATAAGTTCTATTAATACTTTCCTTAAGTTTTTCTTTTTTTTCTTTTAAAGAAAGGATATTTTTATTAAGAGCTTTTATTTGATCTTTTAAAACATAAACCTTTTTTAGTTTTTCTTTATCTATTTCCAAAAGTTTTTTTGCTTGAATATAGGCTATTACAGCTTGATTTAAATTCTGTTTAGCTATTTCTACTTTATTTTTTAAACTCTTTGCTTGACTTAATTTTTCCTTAGCTATTTTTAAAGCGTGTTTCCCAGCTAAATATTCTGCTTTTACAGTATCTAAATGAACTTTAATTTTTTCTAATTTATCCAGAGATATTACTCCTTGTTCATATAAATATAGAAATCTTTTATAATCTTTTTTTATTTTTTCTAATTTGGATTTTATAGCCTTTAATCTATTTTCTTGGATTTTTAAATTATTTTTTGCAATATTTAAGGTAGTTTTGTAGTTAGCTAAAGTTAAGTTATAGGCTAATTTTGCTTTTTCTAAATTATTTTTTGCTTGTTTTAATTTCTCTTTATCAATTTCTATTAATCTTAAAGTTATATTTAAAGAAGCTTTATAATCTTTTTCCAAAGCTCTTTTTTTATCTTCTAAAGCTTTAATTTGATAATCTAAAGCTTTTAAATCATAATCCAAAAGTTTATTATCTAAAACTGCTAAAAGATCACCTTTTTTTATCTTTTGAAATTCATTAAAATAAAGTTTTTCTATTTTCCCACCGGTGGCTGTGGGGGAAACATCTATTATGTCTGCTTGAAGAAAAGCAGCATCTGTAGAAATAAAATGAAGTTCTTTATAAATTAAATAAGCTAAATATCCCCCTATAGCTCCAGTTATTAGAACTCCTCCTAATCCTGCTAAAACCTTTCCTATTTTACTCATTTCAATCTCCTTTTTCATGAACAGAGTTCACTTATATATATTCAATTTTAATTTATATTCTTTTTTAGTCAATAAAAAATCAAAAATTAAGATAAGACTCTTAGTTTTGTAAGTCACAGGCTGGTACTTATCGTCAAAAAATTTTAAATTTTGTAAATATAAATTTATTCTAACTTATTGAAATTTTTTCTCTTCATTTTTAATTATTTTTTTTAAAATTTTTTCAAAAGGGGCTTGACATGATCGAAAGGAAGTATATATTATACATCCGCAAGGTTGATGAAAAGGTCTATGAAAGGTAAGAATAAGGGGGCAAGGACGGGGAGGAAAGTAAGCGGTAGCACCTCAT
>DQVG01000129.1 GCA_015661865.1 Desulfurobacteriaceae bacterium | reverse complement strand
ATAGAAAAGCCAAAGTTTTACTTGGTCTTGCTAGAGGTAGGAAAAAATATGAGAAGCGTCATGTAATTAAAGAAAAAGAAGTTAAAAGAGAGATAGAAAGATATATGAAAAACTATAGATAAAAATAAAAGGACGCCAAAACGGCGTCCTTTTCATTTATTTCAAAATGGTAAACTCTATAAACCGAGGTGACAAGCTTCACATTGTATAAATCCTCTAGAAAATTGCCCATCGGTATAATTCTTTCCTTTGTAGTGACAGCTTCTACATTGAGCGGTTAATTTAGATAATTTAAATGGATGTTTATCTAATTCTCCTTTTAAATAAGCATTTAATAAAATTACAGCTTGGCGAGTTACATCTGCAGTAATTCTACCACATCTTTCAGATCTTTCTTTAGAACCACTAGCGTATCCAGTATGGTAACACCATTTGGATACTGCCACATGGCAAAGTACAGAATTAACTTTTAAACTTGGTAAAGCTTTACTTACTTTTCCTTTAACTGGGAAAAGTCCCTTTTCTGCATATTCGTTAGATAAAGGAGTTGGAAAAGCAGTTTCCTCATACCATCTAAAGAGTCTTCTAATAATTTTTCTAGATGGGTTGTTATGTTTGGTACCAGATCCAACTATCCAATGTATAGCTGCAGCTGCACCATTTAATGCTCCACATACAGTTCCGTAACCTTCAATACCACCATTTCCAAATCTCATAAGAATATCCAAATGTTTTTTTTGTTTTCTAGCTTCAATCATTTCTTCATAAGTTGGAAGTGGGATAAGGGTATAAGGATATCCTACTTTTTCCTGTAAAAGTGACATAATAGCCCAAAAAGCTCCAGCTGCACATTCTGAGATAAAATATCCTAAATATCCTCTTTTAAAAGCTTCATCAGGATCCAACTCTACATATCCCCAAGGAATAGGAGGAGCGTTAGAAGCAGCAGCTGTATTTATAGCTAATTTGGAAAGATCTGGTTTTAGTATTAAACCTGCACCACTAGCAAGCGCAAGTTTTTTTAAAAACTCTCTTCTTTTCATCATAACACCTCCTTTTTTATAATAATATTTCTATTTTGTTTTTTAATTTATCAATATTTAAATTTGTCTTAATATGCAAATTTTTTATTTTTAATATATTTTATAATATATATTTTTTTTATTTGTTGTGCAATGTAATATTGAACTAGGTATAGAAATTTAAAAATTAGTTTTATTTATTTTTAAATTTTCAAGCAATAGATTTTTAAATTTTAGTATAGATTTATTTATTAATTTTTAAAAATTTTTAAGAAATAGAAACGAATATAAAAACACTTTCTAAATTCCCAAAAATTATTATTTTAAATAATTTAATTAGAAATTCGAACTTTTGACATTTTAATTAGAATTTATTTTTCTTTTGTTTTTGATAGAATTATAATTAATCTTAAGCTGAGAATTACCCTTAAACTTATGGATTTACCAAGTAAGGAGGTTTTTTATGATCGATTGCGATGTAGCGATAGTGGGAGCTGGAGGAGCTGGCCTTTTTTGTGCTTTAGAGATAGCAAAAAGAAGAAAGGATTTAAATATAATTGTTTTTTCTGAAGTTTTCCCTACTAGATCTCATACTGGGGCTGCCCAAGGAGGGGTAAATGCAGCTCTTGCAAATGTAGCTAAGGATGATTCTCCAGAAAAACACGCTTACGATACTATTAAAGGAAGTGATTTTTTGGCAGATCAAGAAGCTGTATTTAAAATGTGCTCATTAGCTCCAAAAATAATTTATGAGCTTGAACATATGGGAACTCCTTTTTCCCGACTAGAAAATGGAAAAATAGCTCAAAGACCCTTTGGAGGAGCGGGATTCCCTAGAACTTGTTATTCGGCAGATAAAACAGGCCATGTTATTTTGCAAACTTTATATGAGCAATGTTTAAGACATAATATAAAAATTATTCATGACTTTTTAGTTTTAGATTTAGTAGCATCTGAAAATAGAATATATGGTTTAGTAGGTTTAGATTTTTCTACAGGTAAACTTTGGGGAGTTAGGGCTTCTGTTGTAGTTTTGGCAACCGGGGGATTTGCAAAAATATATTGGAATAGATCTTCCAATTGTTTAGGAAATACTGGAGATGGAGTAGCTATGGTAAGCCGGCTTGGTTTACCTTTAAAAGATATGGAATTTATCCAGTTTCACCCAACTGGACTTAGAAGAAGTGGAATTTTGGTAACCGAAGGAGCGAGGGGAGAAGGAGGATATTTAATTAATAATCAGGGAGAACGTTTTATGAAAAAATATGCTCCAAGCAAAATGGAGCTAGCACCTAGGGATATTGTTTCAAGAGCTATTGAAACAGAAATTAGAGAGGGAAGGGGCTTTAAGGATGAAGAAGGTTTTGAATATGTCTATTTAGATTTAAGACATTTAGGCAAGAAAAAGATTTTAGAAAGATTGGCTCAAATTAGAGAGCTATCTATTGACTTTGAAGGAGTTAATCCTATAAAAGAACCTATCCCTATTAGGCCTACTGCTCACTATACCATGGGAGGAATTGATACGGATATAAATGGAAAAACCCCCTTAAAAGGTTTATATGCTATTGGAGAATGCGCATGCGTATCTGTTCATGGAGCTAATAGACTCGGGGGAAATTCTTTACTTGATATTTTAGTATTTGGAAAATTAGCAGCTTTGGATATAGTAGAAAATGCTTCTTTTGAAAAAAAAGAATTTTTAGCTAAAGCTTTAGCTAAAGTAGAGGAAAAAATAGCCTTCCTTTTTGAAGATAAAAAACATAGTGAAAATGCTTTTAAGCTTTATAAAGAGTTAGGAGATATTCTTTGGAGCGGAGTGGGGGTATTTAGAGAGGAAAAAGGTATGAAAGAAGCTATGGAAAAGATTATAAAATTAAAAGAAAGAGCAAAAAATTTAACTGTAAAAGATAAAAGTGATGTTTTTAATACGGAACTTCTATTTTCTTTAAAACTTCTTAATTCTTTGGAAATAGCTTTAGCTGTAGTTATTCCTGCTATAGAAAGAAAAGAATCTCGAGGATCTCACTACAGATTAGATTATCCTAAAAGAGATGATAAAAACTTTTTAAAACACTCTATTATTACCAAAGAAAATGGGGAATATAAGTTATCTTGGAAAGAAGTTCAAATTACAAAATATAAACCTGAAGAAAGAAAGTATTAAAAGGAGGAAAGGATGGAAAATAAAAAAGTAAATTTAAAAATATATCGTTTTAATCCTGAAAAAAATGAAAAACCTTATTATGAAACTTATGTAGTTCCTCTTTATAAAGGGATGACGCTTTTAGATGCTTTATTTTATATAAAAGAAAACATAGATTCTTCTCTTTCCTTTAGAGCTTATTGTAGAGCGGCTATATGTGGATCCTGCTCCATTTTAGTAAATGGCCATCCCAAATTAGCTTGTAAAACTCAAGTAAAAATTATGCTTGAATTATTTGAAACAGATACTTTAAAGTTAGATCCTTTACCTTCTTATAAAGTTATCAAAGATCTTGTAGTAGATTATGATAAATCTATTACCAAACTAGTTAAAGTAAAACCCTATTTGATCCCCGATCCAAATGTTGTTCCTTTAGGAGAAGATAGGGAAACTATTATATACCCCGAAGAACATAAAAAATATGATCCTTATACGGATTGTATCTTATGTGGAGCTTGTTTTGCTATGTGTCCGGTTAAAGACTTAGATGAAAATTATGCCGGTCCTTTACAGTTTGCTAGATTAGCTAGATTTGCAGAGGATAAAAGAGATGCTTTAAAAGATGAAAGACCAAAATTAGCTTTTACTTTAGATGTCTGGAATTGCTTAAGATGTGAAAGATGTACAGATGTTTGTCCAAAATCTGTTCCCATAACTCAAGGTATTGCTACTTTAAAATCAAGGACTGTAAATCAGTTTGAAAATTACATTGGAGTAAAACATGCTAAAGCTATTTGCGAAGATGTTAAAAAGCACGGATATTT
>DQVG01000126.1 GCA_015661865.1 Desulfurobacteriaceae bacterium | reverse complement strand
TATCTAAGATATCTTTGTATTGAGGATTTTCTTTTTTAAAATCCTCAAAAAGTTTAGTTAATAAAGCTTCTATAAGATAACTATGCTCTTGCCAACAAAGATCTTTTTTTTCAATTTGGAAAATATCTTTTATAAAAATTCTTAAAACATTTGAAAGGTAAAATTTTTTATATTCAGAAAAAGGAATTTCCTTTAGAAATTCTAGATAATCAAATTTAGAATAATTTTTATCTAAATGTTTTAAGATAAAAGAAATGCTATCTGGATTAGATTTAATAAAATTTGTAAAAAAAGGAGATAAAGCTGCTACAAAATAAAAATACTTTCTATTTCCCTCAAACTTAATATGAGAATCTAAAAAATCTTTAAGATCTTTCGGTATCTTCTCGAGATTCTTCAACATAATTTACTAACTTTCCTATATTATCTATTTCTATTTTAACTATATCTCCTTTCTTTAAAGGACCTATTCCACTAGGAGTTCCGGTAGCAATAACATCTCCAGGTAGTAAAGTCATTATTTTGGAGATAAAGGATACTAATTTATAAACGTCAAATATCATATCTGAAGTATGACCCTTTTGTTTTAACTCATTATTTACATAAGTCCTAATTTCTACATTCATAGGATCTACATGAGTTTGAATCCAAGGACCATAAGGCGCAAAGGTGTCAAAACCTTTAGCTCTTGTGTACTGAACATCTTTTTTTTGTAAATCCCTTGCTGTAACATCATTAAAACAAGAATAACCTAATATATATCTTTTTGCATCTTCTTCACTTACATCTTTACACTTTCTACCTATAACTATAGCTAGTTCCCCTTCATAATCTACTCTTTCGCTCATAGAAGGCAAAAATATTCTCATTTTATGAGAAATTACAGCAGTAGATGGTTTTAAAAATATTAAAGGTTCGTCAGGCACAGGCTTTCCCATTTCTTCGGCATGAGATTTATAATTTAAACCTACCCCTACAATTTTTGTAGGACGGGTAGGAGATAAAAATTTAACTTCCTTTAAGGGGTATTTTTCTTCTAAACTATCTAAAAGCATATGAAAATTTTTCCTTTTTATTGCCATTAAATCTTCAACTTTTTTAGCAGGAAGAGGATAAACTTCATTTTTATGAACTAATCCAAAAAAAAGTCTATTACCCTTTAAAAATCGTCCAATTTTCATGATAAATGTCCCCCTTTATCCTTTTAATTGCTTCAGAGTACTTTTAGTATAACATAGCTAAACCTTTTTCTTGTTTAAAGCTTACTTTTCCAAAAAGATTTTTAAATTTAATTTTTCACATTTTTCTCTTAATTTCTTTAAAGCTTTACTTTCTATTTGTCTTACTCTCTCTCTTGTAATTTTAAATATTCTTCCTACTTGCTCTAAAGTGTGCTCCGGATATCCATCTAAACCAAATCTTAGTTTTAAAACCTCCAGCTCTCTAGGGCTTAAATCATCCATAATTTTTTCTAAATGTTCTCTTAAATTTTGTCTTAAAATTTCCTCAGCTGGAGAAGGAGTAGTAGAATCTTCAATAAAGTTACCAATAGTAGAATCTTCGTCATCTCCAATAGGGGTTTCTAAGGAAATTGGTTCTTGGGCAATTTTTAAAATTTGTCTTACCTTATGAATGGGTAGATCAATTCTTTCAGCTATCTCCTCTGGAGTTGGATCTCTACCAATTTCCTGATAAAGTTGTCTAGCTATTTTATTTACTTTATTTATAGTCTCTATCATATGAACTGGAATTCTAATAGTTCTAGCTTGATCTGCTATAGCCCGAGTAATAGCTTGTCTTATCCACCAAGTAGCGTAAGTAGAAAACTTATAACCTCTTCTATATTCATATTTATCTACAGCTTTCATAAGACCTATATTTCCTTCTTGAATAAGATCTAAAAAGTGAAGACCTCGATTTATATATTTTTTAGCAATAGAAACTACTAGCCTTAAGTTAGATTTTATAAGCTTATCTTTAGCAGCCTCAACATCTTTAGCACATTCATAAAGCTTTTCTTCAATTTCTAAAAAGTTTTCCAAATCCATTTGAATTTCTTGTTCTAAAGCTTTTAAACGTTTCTTATTATTTACGTATTTTTTTAGAAGTTTTTTAACTTCTCTTGTAGTTAGACTTGATCTAGCTAACTTTTCTTGTAATTCTGGAGATTCAAAGTTGCAAATGATCTCTTCAATAGGGGCAATTTCACTTAATTTCTTTTCTATTTTCTTTATTTCCTTTTTCTTTCTTCTAATTTCTACTGCGATATTATGAATTTTTTCAGTTAAATGATCATAAATGGTAAATTTAAGATGAATAGATCTAATTAAATTGTTTGCCTTTGCAAGTTCTTTTACAGCTTCTTTTTTATATCTTTCATCTTGAGTTTGGTTATATTTATCCATTAAAGACCTATAATTTTGTATATGATTTTCTATTTTTTCCATTATTTGAAAGAATTTTTTTCTTCTTTCTGCCTCTCCCCCATTTACAAATTCATCCGGAGATCTTAAGATATCTCTTATTTTAAAGTTTTCTTTTTCTACTCTTTCTTTAATATCTTTTAAAAAGTTATATAGAAAAGGAGTTTTTAATAAATAACGAAGTAAAAAAGCTCTTCCATGCTCTACTCTTTTAGCAAGGGCAATTTCTTCGTGTCTTTTAAGAAGAGGAATTCCCCCCATTTCTCTTAAATACAGTTTGATAGGATCATCCGATTTAGGCATAGTATCTGGAGTAATAGTCATAGATAAATCCGTAAAACTTAAATTAGCTTCATCTCCGTAAACAACGGTTATATCATTGCTTTCTAGATACTCAATAATCTCTTCTAAAATATAAGGATCCGGTTCTATACCTTGCTCGCTTAAAAATTCAAATATTTCCTCATATGTGATAAATCCTTTGTCTTTTACTAGATTTAAAAGATCATCATAGTTTATGGCCAAGATTACTTACCTCCCCAAAGTTTTTTGTTAAATTAATTAAATCTTTAAAATCTTGTGCATCTTCTAAAAGCTCTTTTAAATTTTTAAT
Source organism: Desulfurobacteriaceae bacterium (assembly GCA_015661865.1). Classification (GTDB taxonomy): domain Bacteria; phylum Aquificota; class Aquificia; order Desulfurobacteriales; family DQVG01; genus DQVG01. Next base: position 1,377 of record DQVG01000126.1, on the reverse strand, counting down.
CTCTTTTATAATTTTTGAAGATAGTTTTTTTAATATGGATTTTTTATAAAATGCATTTATATTTCTTTTTAATATTTCCTTATATGCTACAAAGTAAGAATGCTCTAAAATACTTTCCTCTTCTTCTAATTCCAAAGTTGCAATTTCACTTATAAGCTCATTTATATTTTCATCATCTTTAAACTTTAAAGATAAATCTTTGTAAGTTAAATTCTTCCCAAATACAATTTCATTGAAAATTTTTTGAATTTCCTGACTGAAAAATAAATTTGAATCCAGAGCTTTTAAAATATCTATTTCATAACCTTTTTTTATAAGATCTTCTAAAAGAGATTTAATAAATATCTTTTCAACCGTGGGTACAGGTAAATTTGTAATTGAAACACTTTTAGTTTTGTTTTTAGGTGTGTTTTCTCTAAAAGTTTTTTCATACTTTTCTATTAAAAACTCCGATAAGTTTAATTTCTCACATAAAGTACTTTTTAAATTTATATACCTATAATAAAAGTATGCCTTTAATTTTCCTAAAATTTCACCTAAAATATCCAAAAGTTCAAAAAATCTATCTTCTTCATTTTGATACTCTTTTAATTTTTTTACAAGAAAATCTTCAAAAGGAAGTTTATTTTCATAAATTTTAAAAAATTCTTCTTTATTTTTTAAAATTAAACTGTCTGGATCCTCATTTGAAGGTAAATCTAGAACAAATATCTTTGGAAAAAGTTTTTCCAAAAATAAAGATATTGCCCTGAAAGCTGCTTTAATTCCAGCAAAATCTCCATCAAAACCTAAAATTACTTTTTTTGAATAAATCAAAGCCTTATTTACTTGATCCAAAGTTAAAGATGTCCCCATAGGAGCTACAGCATTTTTTAGTCCTATTTTGTGACAGGATAAAACATCAAAATAACCTTCTACTATTAAAATCCCTTCTTCTTTTAAAAATTTAATATCTTCTTTAGCTTGATAAAGTCCATATAACAATTTCCTTTTTTTAAAAATTTCATTTTCTTTAGTATTTATATATTTGGGCTCAACATTTGGTTTTATACTTCTTCCCGCAAAGCCTACTAGTTTTCCAGATTCATTGTAAATGGGAAATATTATTCTATCTTTAAATAGTTCATAATAATTTTCATTTAAAAGTCCTATTTTCCTTTGGAAATCTAGATCAAAACCTAAGCTTTTTAAAACTTTGCTATAACCTTGCGGAGCAAAACCAAGTTCAAATTTTTTTCTAATATCTTGATTTATTCCTCGGTTTTCTAGGTAACTTAAAACTTTTTGCTTAGTTTCAAGTTTTTCTTTAAAAGAATTTAAAATCTTTTCATAATTTTTTTTATTTTTATCTTCTATAGATAAATCTTCGGGATAAGG
>DQVG01000104.1 GCA_015661865.1 Desulfurobacteriaceae bacterium | reverse complement strand
TAAAGTTAAATTGGAATTAAAAGATTGATTTAAATTTATTCCTTTAAACACATCTGAGTATACATTGATATTAAAATTTATAGGTATATTTGAATATCTAGGTTTTTCTAAATCCTGAGATTTATAAAGAAGATATGAATCAGGGTTTAAAATATGAGTTAATTTCATTTCGAAAGATAAATATCTTGGTTCTCCATTATTATTTATATACATAAAGGAGTAAGGGCGATAAGCATTAATTGGCTTATTTGTTATAAAGTTTACTTTATATACACAACTCACCTTCCCATCGGTAGATCCTACTTGAAAAATAGGGTCAAAAGGAGCTTGGACATTTTTAACATAATCTGTTGGGAAAATAAAATACGTATCAATATAGGATGTATCAGGTTTAAAATATATATCTTTAACTGAGGTATTATTTTTTCCTAAAATTAAATTTAACATAAATTTCGTTCCTGGTGGAATAGAAGTTGTTGGAACATACAAATTTTCGAAATATCCTAAAATAAATTTAGCACTTCCCGAAAAAATTCCATAACTTTTTACTTTTAAAACTTGTTTTTTTAAGGAGATAAGATCTTTATCTAGATAAAAGTTTTTATAATTTTTTTTAGGAATAAAATAAGCTTGACTCCCAGCTAAAGCAAAATTAAACATCATTCCAACAAAAAGAAGTTTTTTTATCATTTTAAAACCTCCAACAAAAACCCCTTTGCATCTTAAATATTTCTATATTTAATTTTCGTAAATAAAAAAATTGTCTTTATAAATTAATATTATTTTTATTATTTATTATAAAAATTAAATTTTAATTCCATTTTCAAATAATTATAGCATAAGGCCTTATGTTTAAATTATTAAGCTATTTTTCTTCTTGCAAAGAAAAAAAATTACTATAAATTTTTTTTCTAAAAAATAATTTTTTACAGGGAAGGAAGATGAGTAAGTTTCAAGTTATCTCTAAATACTCTCCAAAGGGAGATCAAGAAAAAGCTATAAAAGAAATATCTCAAAGTATTTTAAAAGGTAATAAGTTTCAAACTTTGCTTGGAGTAACTGGAAGTGGAAAAACTTATGTTATGGCAAAAATAATAGAGAAAATTCAAAAACCTACCTTGATAATATGCCATAATAAATTACTTGCGGCTCAAATATATCATGAACTTAAAAATTTTTTACCAAACAATGCAGTAGAGTACTTTATATCTTATTATGATTACTATCAACCTGAAAGTTATATTCCCGAAAAAGATTTATATATCGAAAAAGATTGTTCAATAAATTGGGTAATAGATAGATTAAGACATTCTGCTGTAGTTTCTTTACTAACAAGGAAAGATGTAGTTGTTGTAGCTTCAGTTTCGGCTATATATAACTTAGGTAAGCCTGAAGAGTATGAAAAACAGGCTTTAAGATTTGAAGTGGGAAAAAGTTATTCTTATAAGGAAATTTTAAAAAAATTAGTCTATCTAGGTTATCAAAGAAATGATTATGAATTTAAACCTGGAATTTTTAAAGTTAAAGGGGATGTTATAGAAATCTTTCCTCCTTCCGAGGAAGATAAATACATTCGCTTAGAGTTTTTTGATGAAGAGTTAGAAAGTATAAGAGAGTTAAAATATTTTGAAAGGGAAACTGTAAAGCAATACAAGGAATATATCGTTTATCCCGCTTCTTTTTATGCAGTTGAAAAACCAACTTTGGAAAGAGCCCTATTTACAATTGAACAAGAACTAGAAGAGCAAATTAAATATTTCTTAAGCCAAAAAAAACTTTTAGAAGCTAATAGAATAGAAAAAAGAACTCGAGCAGATTTAGAACTTTTAAAAGAGTTTGGATATTGTAAAGGAATAGAAAATTATTCTCGACATTTTGATGGTCGAAAACCGGGAGATCCTCCTTACTCCCTTTTGGAATTTTTTAAAAAGGACTTTGTAGTATTTATTGATGAAAGCCATGTTACTTTACCTCAAATAAAGGCTATGTATAGAGGAGATAAAAGTAGAAAAGATAACTTAGTTAAACATGGTTTTAGACTTCCTTGTGCTTATGACAATCGACCTTTAAAGTTTGAAGAGTTTATAGAAAAAGCTCCTCAAATTCTTTTTGTCTCTGCTACTCCTGGAAAGTTTGAACTGGAAAAAAGCTCTGTGATTTCGGAAATGATTGTAAGACCAACGGGTCTTTTAGATCCGGATATAACCATAAAACTTTTAGTAGATAAGGAAAATTATAAAAAGTTAAAGGAAGCAAAAACTAAAAAAGACATTAATACTATAAAAAATATTCTTAAATCTAAACTTCCTTCTAGTTTTGATCTTTTTGATAATTTAGACTTTACTACCAATCTAATGCAAGATGTAATTTTTGAAATTTCAAAAGTTTTAAAAAAGAATGAAAGAGTTTTAATTACTACTTTAACAAAAAAGCAAGCTGAAGAGCTTTCTGAATATTTAAAAGAACAAGGATTTAAAGCATATTATTTACACTCTAACATAGACAGTGTAAAAAGGGTAGAAATAATTAGAGATCTTCGAAAAGGAAATTTAGAAGTTCTAGTAGGAGTTAATCTTTTAAGAGAAGGTTTAGATATCCCGGAAGTAAGTTTAGTAATTATTCTTGATGCAGATAAACAAGGATTTTTAAGAAGTGAAACTTCCTTAATTCAAACCATAGGTAGATGTGCAAGAAATGTTAATGGAAGAGCTATACTATATGGAGATTCGATAAGTTTAGCAATGTTGAATGCTTGTCGAGAAACTTTAAGAAGAAGGGAGATTCAAAAGGCTTATAATGAAAAACACAAAATTGTTCCTAAATCGGTTTATAGACCTTTAGATACATCTATTTTAGAAGATGCGGGTTTAAAACCCAAAGATGAGGAAATTAAACTGACAGAAGAGGAAATCTTAAATAAAATTGAAAAGTTAGAAAAAGAAATGAAAAAAGCTGCTAAAAATTGGGATTTTGAAAAAGCTATAAAATTAAGAGAGGAAATTAAAAAATTAAGACGTTTAATAGGACTTTAAAAGTGCGGCTTTTTGAGAAAGTAAAAGGTTTAAGGAAAAAAGAGTCTTTTGACTAGAGATATTTTTAAAGTTTAAATACACTTTGAAAACTTTAACTTATTTGTAATGTGGGTTTTTCAAAGTGATACTAATTTTTAAAATAGTCTCCTTTAAAATTTTATAAGTAGGAGATTT
>DQVG01000112.1 GCA_015661865.1 Desulfurobacteriaceae bacterium | reverse complement strand
TTGAGGATTTTTTATTTAAATACTACTTTTCTTTTTGGAAGGAAAATCCTTTAAGCTTTGCTTACGGGGATATAAGTATCTTACCTTCTGCTTTGGAAAGTTTAATAAGTCCTAATTCTATTTTGCCTAATAGATTTAAGGCATATAAAAATTAAAAAGCTGAGCGGGGAAAGCAAGCTCGTAAGCCGGGTTCTGTTTCCTCCCATATAGGGAGTAGGTGGTCATTTATCTAAGCGGGCTACCCGGGGGTTTTTAGCGGGTCGGGCAAACCCTAACCCCCTTTTTGCCCTTGCTCCGGGAGGCGGTTACCCTGCCTCAGACTCTCGCGAGTCTGAGCGGTGGGCTCTTACCCCACCGTTTCACCCTTACCCTCCCAAAGGGAGGGCGGTTTGTTTTCTGTGGCCCTTGCGTGACCTTACGGCCACCTGGCTTATCGCCAGCTCCCTGCCCTATGGAGCCCGGACTTTCCTCCCAGGGAAATATTATTCCCTGAGCGACCACCCGGCTTGCTTTCCCCAAAAAGAAAATATAAGATTTAAAATTTTATTATCAAGGGGAAAAGAAAGTACTTTAAGAATAAACATAAAAAGTTTAGTATAAAAAATGTGAAAAAGAAAAATTAAAATAATAAATCTAGAAAAGTAAAATCTAATGAATTTTTTGAATAATTTGCTCTTGCAAATTTTTTATAGCATTACCCAATTTTTCAAGTTGATTTTTTAAGTTATTAAAGTTTTCTTTGGGTTTTATATAAAAAGTATCAATAGCTCTAATATCTTCTGTTATTATTTTAGTTTTTAAAATTTTAAAACCTAACTTCTCTATGGTATTTGATATATCATATAAAAGTCTTAATCTGTCATAGGTGGATATTTCAAAAATAATATTATCTTTTTTTATTTCATATTTAAATTTAGTTTCAGGAAGAGGAATATTTTTACGAAATGTTTTTAAAAGTTTTATATTTGAAAGTTTTTTATCTAAACTTTCTTTTCCTTTTAAGGCATTTATAAAAAGATTTATAAACTTTTCTTTTAAATTATCTTCCAAATAAGTTCCGTAATCTGTGGAAATATACATGGTAATTATTTTGTAATTATCTTTATAAGATTTCGAGCTTACATATTTAATATCTAAACTTAGGGCAGAAGCTGCTCCAAAAAGAGATTTATAAAAATTTTCAAATTCATCTTTAATTATAATACCGCAAAACGTTACTCCCAGTTCGGGATAGTCTTCAAAAAAATAACTAAGAATATCGCTTTTGGGGACAGATAACTTTTGAATTACCTTTTTAAATAAATTTTCAAATGTTAATGATGTATCTATACTTTCTCCAAAATATTCTAAAGTTTTTAAAAAAAGTTTTAATATTAAAGTTGATTTCCAAGGATCCCAAGCTTCTGGATTTGTAGCTCTCAAATCAGCATAAGTTAAGATAAGTAGTCTTTTTAGTCGAGTAGGATTTTGAACAATATTTGCAAATTCTTTGATGGTATTAGGATCTTCAATGTCTCTTCTAAAAGCAAATTTGGACATATCCAAGTGATGACGAATTAAAAAACAAATTTCTTTTATATCTTCCTCGGGAAAATCATAAGTTTTTAAAAGGTCGTGAGCTATTTTTTCTCCTATTATTTCATGTCTCCCTTCAAGGCCTTTTCCAATATCATGCAAAAGAGCAGCAATAAATAGAATATAGTTTTTTTCTAAAGAGTTAAATATACTTGTTAGAATCTCAAGATGATTTTTAGGAATATCTTGAATATATTCACTTTGAATTTTTTCTATTTCTCTTACGGTGTAAATTAAATGCATATCGGTTGTAAATTTATGATAAGTATCATATTGAACATGACCTCTTAGTCTTCCCATATCGGGAATAAGAAGATCCAAAATTTGACAATCATGCATAAGTTCTAAAACATAAGATATTCTAGTTGGATTTAAAAGGATTTTTTTGAAAAGATTTAGCACGGGCTCTTGTAAAAATTTATGACCAACGGTTTTTGAAATCGTAATGAAAAGCTCAGTTATATCTCCGGAAAACTCATATCCTTTCTCGATAACATAGACAAAACTTTCTAAAACTTTTATTGGGTTTTTAAATAAATCCCTTACTTTATCTTCTTTTACAAAAATTTGATTATCACTTACAAAATAGTACTCATCTAAAGTTTTCTTTAAGGGACAGAAAAATATATTTTTTAACTCTTTTTCACACTTTTTAAATATAGTTTGAGCTGCAATTGTATTTTCAAAGGCATGTTGAAAGTAACTTTTCATAAAAGTTTCTACACCTTTTTTTTCTTTTGAATAACCCAATTTTTCTGCAACTAGAATTTGATTTTCAAAGGTCAATATATCCATTTTTCTATTGTAAATTTGGTGAAGAATATCTCGAATTTCTAAAAAAAAGTTATAAGCATTAAGCATATCTGCAAAAGATTTTGTATAAAGTATTTTTTTTAAAAAAATATCTTCATAATTTTCTACTTCAAAAGTAATAATTGAACACCAAAATGCTTCATGAAAATCTCTTAGTCCTCCCTTACTTTCTTTTACATTTGGCTCTTGATAATATATAGTAGAACCAAATTTTTTTAGTCTTGCTTTTCTATTTTTTAAAATTTCATAAAAAATATTTTTTCTATTTTTCCGAATATACTTTTTAAAATCTTTATTAAATTCTTCATAAATTTCCTTATTTCCAAAAAGAAATCTTGTTTTTAAGCAGGAAGTTAAAACAGAAATATCTTCCTTTATTAAATTTATAAATTCATTAGGCTTTCTTATAAAAAATCCAATTTCTTTTTTAAGTTCAAGAAGTTTATAGTAAAACTTTTCAATTAGCTTTTTTTCTTCAGAGGATAATTTACAAGTATGTAGAATTCCAATATCTATATCAGAATATAAGTTCATATCTCCTCGAGCATAACTTCCCAAAGCTAATATGCTAATTTTATCTTTTAAAGGTAATAAAGTACTTTCTATAAAACTTAAAACTTTTTTATCAATATCTTTAGTATATTTTTGAGTTTTTAAAAGATAATTCATAGAAAATCCCTTTATCACTATTTAAATTAAAATTTTTTTAATATTTTTATCCATGTTTTTAATTTATTCATTTATTTGAAAAACTTTATATGAACTTAAGGATGATAAGGTTTGGCATGTTGCCATAAAGCTTTAAAATTTTCAAAGTAAGTTTTTGCTAAATTTCTACTACCTTCTATAGCTACTAAATTTTCATCATTTCTTTTCTCAGCCGAATAAGTCCAGTTATAAGAGCCGGTTAAAACTATTTTTCCATCTATAACTGCATACTTATGATGCATAAGACCACCACCACTTCCTCTTTTGATTTTTACTTTTACTCCATGGGAAGCTAAAAAATCAAGAACTTTTCTTCCATATCTACTTTCTCCTTGGCCTTCATCTGTAATAACATAAACTTTTACTCCCCTATTTTTAGCTTCTACCAAAGCTTTTGCTATT
>DQVG01000003.1 GCA_015661865.1 Desulfurobacteriaceae bacterium | reverse complement strand
GACTTAAAGGCTCCAATTAGATTAACTGGATTTGTAAAAATTATAAATACTAAAACTTGAATTAGACCTAACAAAAAAATCTTATCGCTTTTTATAGATGTTATAATTGTTGAAAAGCTACTTTTTGTAAATTCTTTTCTTTTATAAGAAAAATATGTTAAAAGCAAACTTAGTAAAAATGCTCCTAAAAATGGAGTTAAAAATCCAATATGTCTGTACCACCATAAAAATAAATCAAAAGATATTGCAGCTAAAAGTGGATAAATAACAATACCTTTATTTTCTTTTATAAGATTTTTTATATTAAAGTTTTTTAAGTTTCCATACTTATCTTTATTTTCTAAGATCTTTTCATAACTTTTTACACTTTTTAAAAGAAAATAAGCAATTAAAAAAGGAAAAAATAAATTTAAAGCATCCGTATCTAAACGAGCTATTTGAGTTCGAATTACAAAGATGATACTTAGTGAACCTAAAATAGCGGCTCCTATTCCGGCAAAGGGTAAGTTAATTTCAAAAAAGAAAAGCAAAATAGGAATTACCGTTAAAGCTGCTAAAAGAGGAATTAACCATATAGAAGCATTTTCCGGGTAATTAAAATGAGAAAAAATCCAAGAAATCATAGGAACCGGTTTTGGTTTTGTAACAAAATCTGGGACAAAGCGTTTATCATCTATAATTGCATCCTCAGAATAATATTTTTTTAACTTTTTAAGTTCCTCAGGAGTTAAATTAGTAACCTTATCATAAGTTCCCTGACCATACTCTTTGGCCAATCTTGCAAAATAGTATCCATCAAAGTTGGTTAGTATGGCTCTATTATTAAAGAAAAATTGATCTTTAAACTTTTCCCAAAGATCTATGAATTTAAATCTAGTCCAAAATGAAGTGATAAAAGTTAAAATGATTGCTAAGAATAACAGTATAAGTTTAATTTTCGGTTTGAAATTTTTAAAAGGAAAAGAAAATATTTTTGAAAATATATTTCCTTCTAAACTCATACTTTACTCCTTTTTTCTTCTAAAATCAGTTGAGCAATACCTTTAGCTAGGTGTCTAATTTTAGCAATATATTTTGCCCTTTGAGTAACGGAAATTACTCCTCTAGCATCTAAAAGATTAAAAGTGTGGGAGCATTTTAAAACAAAATCATAAGCTGGATAAACTAAATTTTCATTTATAAGTCTTTTAGCCTCATTTTCATAAATTTCAAAAAGCTTAAATAAAACTTCTGGATCACTCTTTTCAAAATTAAATACACAATTTTCATATTCAAATTTTTTATAAAGCTCTCCATAGGTTAAATGCTCATTCCATTTAATATCAAAAACATTATCTACTTTTTGTAAATACATAGCAATTCTTTCTAAACCATAAGTAATTTCCAAAGGAATATTTTTAAGTTCATACCCTCCACATTGTTGAAAGTAAGTAAACTGGGTTATTTCCATTCCATCTAACCAAATTTCCCATCCTAAACCGGCTGCCCCTAAAGTTGGACTTTCCCAATCATCTTCTACAAATCTAATATCATGCTCTAAAGGATTTAAACCTAAAGCTTTTAAACTATTTAAATAAATTTCATGAGTATTAGAAGGAGAAGGCATTAAAATAACTTGATATTGAAAATAATGAGAAAGTCTATTTGGATTTTGAGCATATCTTCCATCTGTAGGTCTTCTACAGCCTTGGGTATATGCAACGTTATAGGGTTTATTTTCTTTTTCAGCTTCCAAAACTTTTAAAAAAGTATAAGGAGCCATAGTAGCAGCCCCTTGCTCTACATCATATGAGTTTAAAATAGCACATCCCTGGCTCGCCCAGTACTCATTTAAAGTTTTTATAATATCTTGAAAGTACATATTTACCCTCGTAGATTTATGTTTTTAAAACAGTTTAAATAAAGTATTTTCTGAACCAAGCTAATTATACTAAAGAAAAATTAAAGCTTTTGAAAAGTGATAACTAGTAGAAAAAATAAAAAATACATACCATATAAAAATAATATATACCGTATATCTTAGAACTATTTAAAATAGCAAAAAATTTTTCCCCGCTTCCTTTTATTAAAAGATTTTTTTTAAAAACTTCAATTTTTTTTCAAAATATCTTTTACTTTTTCCTCGATTCCCTTAGCATCCAACTTGAAATAACTTACAAGTTCCCAAGCCTTTCCCGAGATAGGAAATGTATCTTTTATTCCATGTTTAAAAATTTTATAATCCATATCTGAAAGAGTATCTAAAACCGCATCTCCAAGACCACCTATTATAGAGTGCTCTTCTACAGTTAAAATAAGTTTAGAAGGACCTAAAGCCTCTAATAGACTTTTTTTAGAAATTGGCTTTAAAGTAGGAAGGTGAATAACCGATGGGGAAATTCCCTCTTCTTTCAATTTTTTGGCTGCTAATAAAGCTTGAGAGGTTGTAAGTCCACAAGTGATAATATTTATATCCTTTCCTTCTAGCAGTTTATATGCTTTTCCTATTTCAAAAGAATAATCATAATCTATATTAAAAATTTCTTTTAAAAG
>DQVG01000009.1 GCA_015661865.1 Desulfurobacteriaceae bacterium | reverse complement strand
TTTTCAAAATCTTATTCAGAATACCAAATTATATGTTACAAAGTTAATAAATGAATTTGCTAAGAATTTAAATTCTTTAAAAAATAAAGAAAATTCAGAATTAAATTTTCCTAATCTAGAAAAAGCAAATAATACCTATGAAAAAAGGTAGAGTTTTATCTTTAGATGTAGGTATAAAAAAAATTGGTTTTGCCCTAAGTGATATTAATCAGTTTTTAGCAACTCCAAAAGGAGTTATCTATAGGCAAAGCAAAAGAAATATAGATGTTTTTAATGAAATAAAAGATATTATAAATTCTTATAATGTAAGAAAAATAATTGTTGGACTTCCTACTCATAAAGATGGAAATTTAACAAAAACTGGAGAGAAAATAGTAAAGTTTATAAAAAAATTTTATTTATTTTTAAAATCTCAAAACTTAGATATTCCTATTTATTTTGTAGATGAAAATTACACAACCCAAAAGGCTTTAGAAATAAAAAAACAAAATAAATCCAAAAAGTCCGAAGATGCTCTTGCCGCAGCTGTATTTTTGCAAGATTATTTAGATGGATACTTGCCTGAAATAAGTGCAGAAGATATCTTTAAAAAGTATCTTCCTCCAAACTATGGAGAAGATTAACTTCTTCATATCTATTGACTTCTAACCTATTTATCAATATATTTTCCTCCTTTATATAAATATTTTTAAGGAGGGTTTTTTATGAAATCTAGAGACTATATAATAATTCAAGGGGCTCGCCAACATAATTTAAAAAATATAAATTTGGAAATTCCCAAATTTACTTTTACAGTTATAACCGGAGTTTCTGGTAGTGGAAAAAGTACTTTAGCTTTTGATGTTTTATACGCCGAAGGATATAGAAGATATGTAGAAAGTTTGTCTTCTTATGCTAAACAATTTTTAGGGCTTTTGGAAAAGCCTGAGGTAGATAAAATAGAAGGTCTTTCTCCAGTTATTGCTATTGAACAAAAAACTATCTCAAAAAACCCTCGTTCTACCGTTGGAACTGTAACTGAAATTTATGATCATTTAAGGTTGCTCTTTGCTAAAGTTGGTGTGCCTTATTGCCCTAATTGTAATATAGAGCTTTCTCCTATGACTATAAATGAAATAATAAATTTAGCTTTTGAAAAGTATAAAGATAAAAAAATTTATATTTTATCTCCTATAGTATTAAATAGAAAAGGAGAGCATAAAGAGCTTTTAGAAAAATTTTTAAAAAAAGGATTTTTAAGAGTAAAAATTGATGGAAAAGAGTATTATTTAGAAGAAGCTTTAAAACTTCCTTTAAATAAATATCAAACTCATACTATAGAACTTATTATAGATAGATTAAAGTTAAAAGAAGATAACCGTCAAAGGTTTATATCTTCCCTAGAGTTAGCTTTAGAGTTTTCTAAAGGTTATGTTGAAATAGAAGATTATGAAACTAAAAAAATAGAATTTTTTTCTACAAGAAACTCTTGTCCAAAATGTGGCTTTACCTTTAAAGAAATTTCTCCTCGATTATTTTCTTTTAATCTTCCCTTGGGCGCTTGTCCCACCTGTTTAGGTACTGGAGATATCCAAGTAGAAAAATATAAATATGTTCCTTGTCCGACTTGTAAAGGGAATCGTTTAAATAAAGAAGCTTTATCTGTAAAACTTGATGGAAAAGATATTATTCAATTTACTCAAATGGATATCTTAAGTCTTTATAAATATTTTAAAAACTCTTTAAAAGATCCATTAAAAGTAATAAAAGATAAGGCTAAAGTAGAGGTTTATAAAAAAATAGTTAAAGAAATTTTAGAGCGTTTGGAGTTTTTAATAGAAGTTGGAGCTGAGTACCTTAGTTTAGATAGAAAAGTAAAAACTCTCTCGGGAGGGGAAGCTCAAAGAATTCGTTTGGCTACTCAAATAGCTTCTAAACTTTCAGGTGTGCTTTATATATTAGATGAGCCTTCTATTGGTCTGCATGCTAAGGATAATGATAAACTGATTTCTATTTTAAAAAAATTAAGAAATTATGGAAATACAGTTATAGTTGTTGAGCATGATCTAGATACCATAAAAGCTGCAGATTTTATTATTGATATGGGACCTGGATCTGGTATTCATGGTGGAGAAGTTGTAGCTACAGGGTCACCTAAAGAAATAGAGAATAATGATAAATCTTTGACGGGAAAATATTTAAGTAAAAAACTTAAAATAGAAGTTCCTAAAAAAAGACGCCCTCAGGAAAAATTTTTGAAAGTTTATGGAGCTAGTAAATATAATATAGTTAATGAAAATTTTAAAATTCCTCTTAAAAACTTTGTATGTATAACTGGAATTTCAGGTAGTGGGAAAAGTACTTTTGTTTTTGATATTTTGCTTCCTACTTTAGAAGCTCTTTTAAAAGAAAAGGAGTTATTTAAAAGGAAATATAAAAATGAGTATAAAAAAGTTTTAGAAGATAATTTACCTAAACTTATAGAAAAATATAAACTTCCCATAAAAGATATAAAAGGAATAGAAAATATAGATAAAGTAATATGGGTAGATCAAAGTCCTCCTGGAAAATCCTCAAGATCGGTTCCAGCCACTTATATAGGTATTTGGGATTATATTCGAGATATTTTTGCAAGTTTGCCTGAATCTCAAGCAAGAGGCTATACAAAAAGTTATTTTTCTTTTAATGTTCCTGGAGGGAGATGTGAAAAATGTAAAGGAGAAGGTCTTATAGAAATTGAAATGTTATTTATGCCAGATATGAAAGTTTTATGTGATGAGTGTCAAGGAAAAAGATTTAGACCAGATAT
>DQVG01000013.1 GCA_015661865.1 Desulfurobacteriaceae bacterium | reverse complement strand
GTTTTGAAAAATTAATAAATACAGAATTAAATTTAAAGGTAAAAAAGCACTTTGAATTTAAAGATCACCATTATTATACTTTAAAAGATATAGATAATATCTATAAACAAGCTCAAAAAGAAAGTTTGTTTTTTGTAACTGAAAAAGATTTTGTTAAGCTGCATTCTATTTTAAAATCTTTAAATCACCCTATAAAAGATAATATTGCTGTTGTAAGAACATATTTGGAAGTTCCCAAAAAAATAAAAAAGGATATTTTAGATTTACTAAAAAATTTAGAAAAATCTTCAGAAGAAATATTAAATTTTGAACCAAAAATAGAGTTAGAAAATGAAACCTATCGTGATTGCAGGTCCCACAAGTGTAGGTAAAACGGATTTATCTTTATATCTAGCTGAAAAGATAGGAAATGCTGAAATTGTAAGTTGTGATAGTATGCAGATTTATAAAGATATGGATATTGGTACAGACAAAGTTTCAAAAGAAATTAGAGAACAAATTCCTCACCATATGATAGATATTATCACTCCTCGTGAAAAAATGACTTTAGGTAGATTTATTGATTTAGCTAGCTTTCACGTAAAAAATATTTTAAATAAAGGAAAAGTTCCTATAATTGTGGGAGGAACTACTCTTTATATGCATTTTTTATTATATGATCTTCCTATTTTTTCTCAGAAAGATAAAAGCTTAATTAAAGATTTAGAAAAAAAATCCAATAAAGAGCTTTACAGTATTATCTTATCAAAAAATGAAAAATTGGCTGAAAAAATTTCTCTGCAGGACAGAAAAAGACTTTTAAGATACGCTGAGCTTCTTTTAAAAGGAGAAAATATAAATTTAAATTTTTGGAGTGATCTAAAGGAACGTTTTGATTTTACTGGAATAATTTTAGTAAAACCACGTAAAGATATATTTTCAAAAATAGAAAAGCGAGTGGAAAATCAAATAAAAAAAGGTTTAGTTGAAGAAGTAAACTTTATTTTAAATAAATATGATTTTAAAAAAGAACTAGATTTATTTTTTTCTCAATATAAACACCTATCTTTTAATGAAATATATAAAAGCTTTCAAACTTATTTTAATAAATATCCGGCTTTGCAGGCTCATTCTTATAAAGAAATAATATTTTATCTATATGGTATCTTATCTTTAGATGAAGCTAAGGCATGGATAATAAAATCTACAAAAAATTATGCTAAAAGACAAATTAGATGGCTAAAAAAGTATTTAAATTTCGAAAATTGGATATGTATAGATGTAGAAAATAAAAATTTTGATTATATTTTTGATATTTTAAAAGAAATAAAGTAGTTTAAGAGTAAAATAAAGAAAAAGGGGCCGCCCTTTGTGCGTGCCCCTTGATAAAATCTAAATTTTTCCTAAAATTACAAATCCCATAACAAGACCATAAATAGCAACAGCTTCTGCTAAAGCAGCAGCAATTAACATACTTGTTTGTAATTTAGGATACATATTTGGGTTTCTAGACATAGCTTCCAAACTACCTTTTCCAATTAATCCAATTCCTATTCCAGCTCCGGCTCCCGCAAGTCCTACTGCCAAAGCCGGTCCTAAAAGTGCAGTTCCATCTACCATGTTTTAACCCTCCATAGTTTTTAATTAGAAATCAAGCTAGATCAATATTCGGTAAATTATTCTCTTTCTTCTTATCATGATCTTCATGATGAACGGCTAAAGCAACATAAATTAAAGATAGTATAAAAAATATAAATGCTTGCAAAAAGGAATTCCCAAAAACAATTCCAATTCCTAACAAAGGTAATCCAATAGGTAAAATCATCATCAGTACTAAAACAAGCATTTCATCTCCGAACATATTTCCAAAAAGCCGGAAAGATAAAGAAATTATTCTAGCCAGGTGAGATACAATTTCTACAGGAAGCATAAGAGGAACTAACCATTTTGGTCCGCTTAAAAAGTGTTTTATATAGTTAACTATACCTTGATACTTAATACCCAAAGCATGATAAAGTACAAAAGCACATAAAGCTAATGCTAAAGTAGTATTTACGTTGGATGTGGGTTGAACGGCACCGGGGATTAGTCCCCATAAATTTAAAGCTAAGATAAAAATAAATAAAGCAAAGAAGAAAGGAAATAGTTTTTTTGTTTTTTCCTTACCTATAGTTTGTTCCATTAAATCTTTAATAAATTTAGCCATAAGCTCTAAAGATAATAAAAATTTTCCTTTGGGAAATAAATCTAACTTTTTTGATAACTTAGAAGCTATAAAGATTAAAATTAGCATAACAATCCAAGTATTTGAAATAAAATCAGGGATTCCGGGTATGTGGAATAAAACTAACCCATGCTCTAGCATTACTTTCCCCCAAAAAAAATCTAGTTAATTATATCAAAAATTCTTTAAGTCTTCTAGAAAGACTTTAATTCCAGCAATAATTCCTATTAAACCTAAAATTAAAGTAAATAAAGGAGAAGTATTTAAATATTCATCTAAATAATATCCTCCCGTAAAACCTATAATAATAGCAAAGGCAAAACTTGTAATTGTAGAAGATATTTTAAGTAACTTTAAAAATGTTTTTCTTTCTTTTTTATTTTTAAGAAAAATAAGCTTCCACATTTAGCTATAAAATACCTCTTTTACTGTTTTTAAAGCTTTTACTGCAGCTTCATATGTTTTTTCTATTTCTTTTTTAGTATGAGCCGTTGAAACAAATGCTACTTCAAATTGAGAAGGTGCTAAATATACTCCTTGTTTTAGCATCTCCCTAAAGAAAAGGGCATAAGCTTTTGTATTTGCTTTAGAAGCATCTTTAAAGGATTTAATTTCTTTATTTACAAAAAACAAGCAATTTAAACTTTCTAAATTATAAGCCTTTGTAAACTTATCCATACCAGTTTCTTTTCTTGCTAGATCAATAGCTTCAGCAAAGGCTTTTCCCATTTTTCTCAAATAATCATAAATTTCTTCTCCTTCTTCAAAAAAGTCTACTATAGTGCTTCCATCTTGAAGTTTTTGAACTTTTCCATATTTTAAAAGTTTTAAAGTCATCAAACCTGCTGCCATAGCTAGAGGATTTCCAGATAAAGTTCCAGCTTGGTAAACGGGTCCTTCTGGAGAAAGATAATCCATAATTTCTCTTTTTCCACCAAAAGCTCCTACAGGAAGACCTCCTCCAATTACTTTTCCAAAGGTTGATAGATCTGGAATAACTCCAAAGTATTCTTGAGCCCCTCCTAAAGATAATCTAAATCCGGTAATAACTTCATCGAAAATAAGAATAATTCCCTCTTCAGTTGTAATATTTCTAAGTTCCTTTAAAAATTCTTTTTCAGGTAATATAAGACCAGCATTTGCCATAACAGGTTCTAAAATTACACACGCTATTTCTCCTTTATGTTCTAAGACAGCTTTTTTAAAAGCATTAATATCATTAAATGGTAAAGTTATAGTAAGAGCAGCTAACTCTTCGGGAATCCCGGGAGAAGAAGGCTTTCCAAATGTAGCTAGTCCAGAACCTGCTTTTACTAAAAGGGAATCTACATGACCATGATAACAACCTTCAAATTTAATAATTTTTTTCCTTCCCGTATAACCTCTAGCTAAACGAATGGCACTCATAGTAGCTTCGGTTCCAGAATTTACCATTCTTATTTTTTCTACTCCAGGAACATTTTCACAAATAAACTTAGCTATTTCTACCTC
Organism: Desulfurobacteriaceae bacterium; assembly: GCA_015661865.1. GTDB lineage: Bacteria > Aquificota > Aquificia > Desulfurobacteriales > DQVG01 > DQVG01. Next base: position 74 of record DQVG01000013.1, on the reverse strand, counting down.
AAGAGGAGTAGGAGCTCCATAGGAGGTTCCTTTTTTAGCTTGTTCTACTACAGCTTTAATAACTTTTTTAGGAG
>DQVG01000134.1 GCA_015661865.1 Desulfurobacteriaceae bacterium | reverse complement strand
TTAAGGGAAAGTTTACCAAAAAATATCTTTATTTCTATAGATACTTATAAGGCAAAGGTTGCTCAAAAAGCTATAGAAGTAGGAGCAGATATTGTTAATGATATTTCAGGTTTAACTTTTGATAAGGATATGATAAATGTTCTTAAAAGTACTCATGCTCCAGTTGTAATAAATCATATTAAAGGAACGCCCAAAGATATGCAAAAAAATCCTTATTATGAAAATGTTTTAGATGAAGTATCTAAATTCTTTGAAGAGAAAATTGAAACTTTGTTAAAAGTTAATTATCCCTATACAAATATTATTTTGGATGTGGGGATAGGTTTTGGAAAAAGGTTAGAAGATAATTTAACTTTAATAAAGAATATATCTCATTTTAAAAAATTTGGATTGCCAATATTAGTTGGAACTTCTAGAAAATCTTTTATAGGAAAAATTTTAAATCTAGATGATCCCAAAGAGAGATTAGAAGGAACTTTAGCCTCTAATTTATACTTATATCAACAGGGAGCAAATATTTTTAGAGTTCACGATGTCAAGGAACATAGAAGAGCTTTGGAGCTTTTAGATGTCCTTTCTAGATGTTAAACTTACAGATATAATAGATATTTTTTTAGTATCCTTAATAATTTATTATGTTCTTCAATTTCTAATTGAAACCCGGGCTTTTCAAATTCTAATAGGTATTATACTTATTCTTCTTGCTACTTTTGTTGCTAAATTACTAAATTTAAAAACTTTATATTGGATTCTTAGTCAAGCTACTACCTTAGGGATTTTTGCTTTAGTGGTTCTTTTTCAACCAGAACTGAGAAAATTTTTAGCAAGATTAGGTGAGACTAATATATCCTTTCAAAATCTTGAAAGTAAAACTTTAATAACTATAGATGAAATTATTGAAGCCGTAAAAGATATGGCTAAAGAAAAAATAGGAGCTTTAATAGTAATAGAAAGAAATGTAAAATTAGATAACTATCTTTTAAAAGCCGGAATTTTACTAGATGCTTTAATATCCAAAGAACTACTTGAAACTATTTTTTTTCCAAAAACTCCCTTGCATGATGGAGCCGTAATAATAAGGGGAGATAGAATATATATGGCTAGTGCATTTTTACCCTTATCTTCCAATCCAGAACTTCCAAATAGTTTTGGGACAAGACACCGAGCCGGTATAGGGATCACGGAAATTACGGATGCAATATCTATAATTATTTCCGAAGAAAGGGGAGATATATCTTTAGCCTTTTCAGGAAAATGTTTAAAAAATATATCCATAGATGTTTTAAAAAAATTACTAATTCGTCTTCTTTTGGAAGGTTTAAATGAAAAAGAAATGGGCTTGGAAATGGATAGTACTTAATATATTTAATATAAAAGATAATTTTAAAAAATTTTTTACAACTAATATACTTTTAAAATTATTATCTTTAGGTTTAGCAATATTACTTTGGCTTTATCTTCGTATATTTGGGAAATAAAATGCCTTATTTTTTAAATTGTGATCTTGGAAAAATAGATTTTCAAAATAAGAAAATTTACATAAAAAAAGGGGAATTTACTACATGCTCTTCTAAAAAACCTACTTGGAAATTTAAATTTAGAGAGTTAAAAATTGAAAATCAAACTTTAATTGCAAAAAAAATAATTTTTTATTATAAAAATTTTCCTATAGCTTATTTACCTAAATTAAAAATTAAACTCTCTTGGAAAGGGAGTTTCCAACCTACAAACTTCATTTTACCTGTTAAAGTTACCTATTACGATAAAGATATAGAACTTTACTATTTTTTAAACTATAAAAATAAACCTATAAAAGCTCAATGGGGTATTTTTTTCTTACCTTTACATAAAGATATTGGAATAAAATTTAAAACATCTTATACTTCTTTTTTTACCTTTGGGTTTAATTATAAATACACCTTTTTTGGAAAGGATTTAGATACAAATATTTATTTAAGTAAAAGTTACAAAAATTTAAATTTTCTATCTAGTTATAATTTCGAAAAAATAGATTATTACGTTTCCTACAAATTAAAAATTTATGAAAAGGAAAATGAAAAGAAAGAAAAAAAGAAAATCTATATTACCCCTAGATATCATATAAATGGGAAGAAACTTAGTAACCTCAAAATATCTCTTGAATTTGAAAATGATTGTTCTAAAATTATATATCACATAGATCCTTTAAGTAAAAGTTTTGGATTAAATTTTTCTATAAAAATTTAATCCACCTGTAAAGCTACTTTTTAAATCCTTAATATTGTTTTATATTTGTTGGGCTTGAAGAAGATGAAAAAGAAAAAGAATAAAATTAGAAATTTGGATAAAAATTTAATAAATTTAGAAAAATATCCTCAACAAAATATTTGTCCTTTATATCCCTGCAAATTTATAAAAACCTTAGGTAAATTTAAAATAAGAAATTTAATTAAAGACCTTTTTTGTTTCACAGAATATATAGAGTGTCAAAGATTTTTACGGTATAAATTAAATTTAGAAGTACCAGAAGATCTTTGGCCCATAGAAAAAATATCTATCTCGGAAGTTTTAAATAGTATAGGTCTTTCTTTTGATAAAGAAATAGAAAGATATAGAAAATTTTTTTTAAACTTTAAAAATAGTTTTTATTTTATAAAGGCGGTTCAACAAAGTTTATCTGCTATTGAAAAAGGAATTCATGAAGATAATAATAAATTATCTTTTTTTAAGATGTTCTTTGAAAAATATTTTGATGAACTTTTTATAAAAAAATTTAGTAATAAATTTTTTTTAAATATGGCATATTTAATAGTAAAAGAAAATATTGAAGAGCCTATATTTGATTCGTCTTTTTTAATATACTCAACTTATATATCCGAATACATGTACCTATGGTCTTTAAGAAATATAAAAAATTTTATTTTAAGAGCAAAAGTTTTATCCAGTTTTATAAAATTAAATACCTTAACTTTAATTTTTATAAAAAGATATATAAAACTTATTAAAGAAATTTACGAAATAAAAAGAACTAGAAAATTAATTTTTAATATAAAAAATGAGCTTTATGTAGACCCTTTAACTAAAGTATTAAATCGTAGATTTTTGGAAAATTATAAAGATGATATAGTTAAATTTTATACTCATCTTATGCTAGTAGATATAGATCATTTTAAAAAAATTAACGATACTTACGGTCATCAAATAGGAGACAAGGTTTTACAAAATGTTAGTAAAATAATGAAAAAACTTTTAAGAAAAAAAGACTTAATAATAAGATACGGAGGAGAAGAATTTTTAATAGCTATAAATGTTCCCACAGATGAATTAGCTGTAAAAATAGCTGAAAGGATTCGAAAAACTATCGAAAATACCCTTATAGTAATTAATGGTGATAAAATAAGAATAACCGTTTCTATAGGAATAACAAAAATAGATCCTCAAAAATCTTTTGAAGAAATATTTGCTATTGCAGATCAAGCTCTTTATGAAGCTAAAAAAACAGGAAGAAATAAAGTTGTTTTCAAAGTTGCTTCTGATGAAACTTCTTAGTTTATTATTTATTTTTTTGAGTATTAGTTTTTCTCAAGAAAATATTAAATTAACATCTTCATATAAAAATATAAATAGTGTTTATATAGCCTATAAAACTCAAAATACAACTTATTTTCTTAAAAATCCTACACTTTTTGAAAGTAAAACTTTTGCCAAGATATTTTTAAAAAATTTCCCCTTAGAAAATTTAAATAAAACTCAGATAGAAAAGATATTAAATATTTATAAAAAAACTGATTTAGCTTGTAATTTATTTTTCCTATATAAAGATAAAAAACTTCCTTTGGATATAAAAATTAAAATAGAAAAAATTCTTTTTAAATATTGCCCCCATGAACCTTATGTTAAGAGTATCCGAAATAAATTTTCATCTTCAGAAGATATTTATAAAAGAGCTAAACTTCTTTTTGAACACAAACAATTTAAAGACGCTTTTTTTTATGCTAAAAAGTTACCGTTAAATCAGGATAAATATAAATACTTAGTTTCTCGAATTTATTTTAAAAATAGAAATAGGAAATATGCAACTTATCTTATGGAAAGTATAAATTCATCGGCTTATAAATACAAAAAATATTATTTTTTAAGTTTATGGAAAAGAAAATCTGATGAAAAAATATACTATTTTGAAAAGCTTTTATCAACTAAAAAGAAAAATTTAATAAAAATTGTTTTAAATGGATTATTAAATTATGCTTTTTATCAGGATAATAGTACATTTTTCTTCTATCTTTTAAATATTTCAAAAAATGTAGATAAAAATTTATATGGAATATATGGTTTTAGATATTACTATTCTATTGGAGACTATAAAAAGGCTAAAAATTTTATTAATTTTATAAAAAATAAAGACACTAAAACTTTTTACAGTATTTTAGTAAATAGATTTTTGGATAAAGATTTTAAATTAGAAAATTATTTAAATAATTTTTCAAACTTTAGTAAATACAAAATTATTCTTAATCCTCCTAAAAAAATAAAAAACCAAGCACCAAAACTTTCGGATATAAAAAATAAATATCTTAAAAAATATTTAAAAGAAGATCCTGTATTTGCTAAAATTTTATTAGAAACTTTTAAGTTTGATTTTTTAGATAAGGCCTTAGCTTATTATTTTCTTAAAAATTATTATTTATCTATAGTTTATGCAAGTAAATATAAAAATAAAATATCAAAATATCTATTTTTGTATCATCTTTTGTACCCTCAAGGTTACAAAAAAGAAATTAGATACTTTTTAAAGTTGTATAAATCAAAATTACCAGAAAATTATATTTATGCTTTAATTAGACAAGAAAGTCTTTTTAATGAAAAAGCTATATCTTGGGCGGGAGCTAAGGGGCTGATGCAAATAATGCCCTTTACAGCAAAATTTATTTGTAAAAAATTAAAAATAAATTACGATTTTTACAATCTTACTCAACCAAAATATAATTTAAGATTAGGAATTTGGTATGCGGATTTTCTTTATAGAAGATTAAAAGATTTAGCCTTGGTATCTGGAGCTTATAATGCAGGTCCAGGAAATATTCGTCGTTTTATAGGAGATATAACTCCTTGCTACTCCTCTTTAGAATTTTTAGAAGTAGTAGATTTTTTCGTTAAGTATCCGGAAACTAGAAATTATATTTTAAAAACGCTAAGAAACTTTTATATTTATAATGCAATATATAACAAAGAGGGAAATTATGAAACTACTTGCACCATCTCTCCTTAGCGCAAACTTTGCAAATTTAGAAAAAGATATTAAAATTCTAGAAGAAAATGGAGCAGATATTCTTCATCTAGATGTTATGGATGGTCATTTTGTCCCAAATATAACTATAGGCATCCCCGTTGTAGAAGCTATATCAAAAGTTTCACAAATTCCTTTAGATGTTCATCTTATGATAGAAGAGCCCAGTAGATATTTAAAGGAATTTATAAAAGCTGGGGCAAGTTATATTAGCTTTCATGTAGAAGCTGAAAAGCATATTCATAGAACTTTAGATCTAGCTAAAAGTTTGGGAGCAAAGGTTGGTGTTGCGTTAAATCCGGCTACGCCTATTTTGGTATTAGAAGATGTTTTACCTATTTTAGACTTTGTTTTAATAATGACGGTAAATCCCGGTTTTGGAGGACAACGTTTTTTGGAATTTACTTTAGAAAAGGTAAGAAAATTAAAAAATATCATAAAAGAAAAAAGTTTAAATACTTTAATTGAAGTTGATGGAGGAATAAAGCTAGATAATGTGGAAAAAGTTTTAAAAGCTGGGGCAGACATAATTGTGTCTGGATCTGGAATATTTTCTAATCCCAAAGAAAATACAAAAAAATTTAAACAAATTCTTAAATCCTACTTTTAAGAGGAGAACATGAAGGCTGAAAAAACAAATTATGTAAAAATGTGGATAAAAAATTATTTAAATGAAGTAGGAAGTTTTGTAGGAACTTGGTCAGAACTTTCACGTCATACAAATGCCTCTTGTACGGTTATAAAAAAAGCTGTTGAAGATTTAGAAAAGGAAGGTTTTTTAAAAGTATTTTCTAAAAAAGGTAAAGGTTTAATTTTAGAAAAACTTTCAGATAAAAAAGATAATGCTAAATCCTTATCCCCTTTAGAGGAAAAATATTTTCAAAAATTGAAAAACAAACCTTTAAAAATTGTTTTTCAAGATGGTTCTTATGTAACAGGTTTTTTAAAAAATTACGATCCTACTAATTTTAAAATAGTTAACTTAGAAACCATGAGTGAGATAGATATAGATAAAAATAAAGTTTCTTATATTGTCTTAGATAAAACAACTATTTAGGGGATGTTATCATGACCAAAAAAACTTTAAGAGATATATACTTTGAATTTTTAAAACTTCTTGAAGAAAAGAAGAAAATAGTAGTCTCCCCTTCGGAACTAGCAAATATATTAGAATCTAACCCTTTGATGGTTAATATTTTGATAAAAGCTTTAAAAAATTCAAAAGAAATAGAAGTAATTGAAAAGGGAGAAATTTTAGAAATAACTCCTATTTATCGTCTAAAAGATGTTGAAAAATTTGTAGAAAATATTTTTAAAACTTCAAGCTTAAATAATGAATCTGAAAATAAAGAAATAAATCAAAAGGAAAATCAAGAGGAAAAATCTAAGGATGAGAAGAATATTTCAAAAGAGATTAAAGTCTTATTAAAATCTAATGAAACTTTATCTGGGGAATTTGTTGAAGAAGACGATAATATTTTATGTTTAGATTCTCAAAAATATAGATATTTAATCTATAAAAATTCTATTTTAAATTTTGAGGATAACAAAACTTGAAAATAGATTATTTTGAGATAGAAAAGGAAATAAAAGGTAATAAATATTTTAAAAAGCTAGAAAACGACTTATTTATTAAATTTTATTATAGAGCTAATTTACCCCAAATATTTGATACACCTTTAAAAAGGGAACTAAGAGGAATTACCTTTGCAAAAGAGAATAAAAGTTTAGTTGCCCGACCTTTTCATAAATTTTTTAATTTAAATGAATATGAAGAAAGCAAAGAAGAAAATTTACACCAAGATAAATATATTTTTAGAGAAAAATTAGATGGAACTCTTATTTATTTTGCAAAATATAAAGGAAAACTTTATGCTTTTACCCAAAGAAGATTTGAAAATGAATATACTCAGGAAGCTTGGGAAATTTTAAGGAAAAATAAAAAGCTCTTAGACTTTATTAACAAAGTTACCGAAAAAAATTATACTCCTCTTTTTGAGCTTATCTCTCCAAAATACAAAATAGTTATTCCTTATGAAACTAGCGAGCTTATTCTGACAGAAATTAGAGATAATATATCTGGTAAATATATTTTAGAAAAAATAGAAGATGAAATTAAGGAGCTTAATATTAAACTTCCCAAAAAATATATTTTTTCTTTGAAAGAAGCTAAAAAATTTATAGAAAATAAAGAAAATATAGAAGGTTTAGTCCTAAAAGAATTTTCAAGAGAAAAACCTTTTCCTATTTTTGTCAAATTAAAATCTCCTTGGTATTTAAAAAGGCATTATGCTACATCTTATTTAAGAAATATTCCTAATCATAAGCTTTTTCTTTTACACATTCAAAATAAATTTGATGATATTATTTACAATGTAAGTAATAAGGAATTAATTGAAAAAAGATTAAAAGATATTAAACCTTATATAAATCTTTACGAGGATATACTTAAAAAATTGGAAGAAATCTCTTTATCTTTAGAAAAATGTTCTACTTGGAAAGAAAAGAGGGATTTTTTAGAAATATATTTAGATGAGCTTTTAAAAGATATAAGAAAAAAATATAAAAATTTCCAAAAATTAGAAATTCCTAAAGAACTTCTAAGAGAAACCGTTTATGCAATTCTTAATAAATCAAATTATGAAGAAAACTTTGGACTTAAATTTTACGCTTTGTTAAAAGGAGAAAAGATAAAGTATAATTAAATTTAAATAGATTTGGGAAGAAAAAATGGCTAAAAATATCTATATTATAGATTATGGAATGGGAAATATACGAAGTGTTTTTA
>DQVG01000006.1 GCA_015661865.1 Desulfurobacteriaceae bacterium | reverse complement strand
TCTAAGCTTTCTTTTAAAATATCTTTATTATTTGAAAAAATTCTTTTTAAAAATTTAAGCATCTTTATCCCCAAATTACTTTTTAAATATGGATAAAAGCTTATCAATTAGACCTTTTTTTATATTAAGCTCATCGAATGGTAAATTATATCCCAATACCCGTTGAGCTAGTTTTTTAAATGCCTTCCCAGCTATAGACTCTGGAAAATGGACACTACAAATTCCTTGATTTATATACTTTTGCATTTTTTTATCTTCTGGAATTAACCCTATTAAAGGAATTCCTAAAATTCTTACAACTTCATTTGGAGGCAGAATCTCCCTTTTTTCAAGTTTTTCTATATCAACTCTATTTATAATAAGTTTTATATTGTCTTTTCCCAGCCAATTAGCTGATAGTCCTATAACCCTATCAGCATCTGAAATAGATGCCATTTCTGGATTAACAACAACATAAACTTCTTGAGCTGGGTGAAGAGCAGTTTTAAAACCTTCTTCTATTCCAGCCGGAGAATCTATAATAATAAAATCAAATGTATCTTTAAAATAATTAACTACTTTTTCTAAGTCTTTTGGCTTTACAGCCGATTTATCGTCACTTTTTGAAGCTGGTAAAAGATATAAAGTTTCGCATTGTTTATCTTTAACTAAAGCTTTTTCAGGAGCAACTTTTCCTTTTACTACATCTACGAGATTATAAACTACCCTGCGTTCCAAACCTAAAACTAAATCTAAGTTATTAAGACCAATATCCATATCTATTAAAAGAACTTTTTGACCTAAAAGAGATAAAGCCGAACCTAAGTTTGCACTTACGGTTGATTTTCCGACTCCACCTTTTCCAGATGTTATACAAATAACTCTTGCAGGCATATTAACTGTCCCAAGTTATAAAACTTTTGACAAAATACTTTGTTTAAACATTATATCAAATTTTAACAATAAATTGATAATCTTGAAACATCTTGAAATTTTTTTATTTTAAAACTATATTTTAAAAATACTATTATAAATTAAAATTTAGGAGGAATAAAATGGGTGCAGATGTAGCAAATCAAATTGCTCAAGCAGCTTCAAATGCTAAAGGTTTTGCTAATTACTTTACTATGGTTAATGTCTTAGCTTTTTTAATTGGCCTTGCCATATTTTTCTACATAGCTTCTCCTTTAATATTTGGATATGCTTCCTTAAAAAAATTTTTAGAAAAAATTAAAACTGGAGAAGTTACGAAAAATGATGTTTTGAAAAGACTAGCAAAATCGGGAACTATGACTCACTCTTTAATTTTTAGCATGGAGCTTTCCCTTTTAACAATTGCTCTTTTGGAATTTACGGAATTAGGAAGAGCTAATTACGTTTTAACGTCTATTTATGCATTTTTTATTTTAATAACTTGGATTTTATCTTTAATTGGAATACCTTTAATTTTCATTCCATTTTTATCTGCTTTTATTGGAGCAACAATAATTCTCTTTATAGAAACTTATTATGCTATTACTACTAAAAAGAAATTAGAAGAAGTATTAACCGAAGAACTTAGAAAACTTCAAAATCAAGACATCTCTTCCATATTAGAAAAAATTTGTCATCCGGATATCAAGCAAGCTCAAGAGCAAAAAAAGCAAGAAGATGAAAAGAAAAATAATGGGGAAAGTAATGCAAAATAATCTTTTAGGAAAGTTTTTTCCTAATGGGGAAACTTTTGTTTATGGGATTATTGGTAATCCCATATCTCATTCGGCTTCCCCATATATGCAAACTCAAGCCTTTTTAAATCTTAATATAAACGCTATTTATGTTCCTTTTGAAGTTCAAAAAGAGGATATACCTTATGTAATAAAATCTTTAAAGATTTTGAATATAAAAGGTGTAAATGTAACTGTACCTTATAAAGAGGATGTGCTACCTTATTTAGATGAAATAGAAGAAGATGCCTTAAATATTGGGAGCATAAATACAATAAAAATTGAAAATAGGGTAGCCCGGGGTTTTAACACCGATGCCCCGGGTTTTATTTTATCCCTAAGGGAAAAGAATATTTCCGTAAAAAATAAAAATATTATCATATTGGGAGCTGGCGGAACTGCTAAAGCTTTAGGTTATATTCTTTTAAAAGAAAAGGCAAAAAATATTTTTTTGGTAAATAGAACTTTAGAAAAAGCTAAAAAATTAGAAGATAGTTTAAAAAGATATGGAAGTATAAAATCTTATCCTTTAAAAAACGAGATTATAAACAATTTAATAAAACAAGCTGATATTTTAATTAACACCACCTCTATAGGTTTAAAAAAAGATGACCCTCCTTTATTTGATTATAATTTGCTAAAGGAAAATAAAAATCTTGTTGTTATAGATGTAATTTATTTTCTTACCCCCCTTTTAAAAAAAGCTTGCGAGTTTAATCTTAAAGCTATGGATGGCAGAGGTATGCTTCTATATCAAGGAGCTTTAGCCTTTGAAATTTGGACTGGTAAAAAGGCGCCCATAGATGTTATGAGAAAAGCTTTAAATGAAATTTTAAATGGATTAAAATAATCATTTCATTGAAATTCTACCTTTGATCTTTTAAAATAGTTAAAGAACAAGTTTTTGGGATTTAAATATAAGGGGGTATTATGAAAAACGAACAAAAATTTGAAATAAAACTAACACCAGATCAGATTCGAAGTATGAACTTTAGAAAAATCCTTTTTGGTGGATATAATCCTTTGGATGTCGAAGATGCACTTAATAAGATAGCAAATTATGTAGAAGAACTTTTAAAAGAGATTGATAGATTAAAAAAACGAAATTCAAATGCACCAGATGAAATATTAAAAAGAGAAATTGAAAATTTAAAAAAAACAAAAGAAATATTAAAACAGCAATATGAAAATCAAATTAGAGAATATGAAGAAAAATTAAAGATTTTAAGACATGAAATAGAAGTTTATGTGAATTTGAAAAAAGAGATTACGAAAGAATTAGCTTCTACTTTAAAACATATTAAGAATTTAGTAAATCATACTCTAAAACAAGATGAAGTTTTATCCGAAAAATTGAAAAAGTTAGAAGAAAAACTTCAAAAGAAAAAAGAGAGATTAAAAAAAGATAAATTTCAGGATATAAAGGAGGAAAATAAATCGATAACAAAAGAATTGGAAAGTAACTAAAAATATAAAAAACTTGACTTAATTAAATCTTTGAATATAGTATATTAAGTTAATATAATTAAATAATTTTATAATATTAATTAGAGACAAGGAGGTTTAAAATGACAAAAGCAGAATTGGTATCCAGAATAGCGGAACTTGCTGCTATTAAGAAAAAAGATGCAGAAGCTGCTGTAGAGGCTTTTATTAAAACAGTTACAGAAGCTCTAGCTAATGGAGAAAAAGTAGAATTAAGAGGATTTGGAACATTTTATATGAAAAAAAGAGCTAAAAGAGTAGCTAGAAATCCAAAAACTGGGGAAGTAATAGAAGTTCCTCCAAAATTAACCCCAGCCTTCAAACCAGGAAAAGATCTTAAAGAAAAAACTGAAAAAATTTTAAAATAAACTTATAAAGGGGGGAGCCATAGAGCTCCCTCTTAAATTTTTTTTATAAAATCTTTCTTTATTTCCTTGGTTTCTTTTAGATTTACGAAAAAAATTTTAAGATTATCTCCAAAAATTTTTAAAATTTTCCCTATTCCAAATTTTTTATGAATAACTAAGTCTCCAACGTTCAAGTTTTGGGAAGATAAGTCCGAAAAATTTTTCTTTTCTTTTTTTATATGTTTACCATTTTCGGATTTATTTTGAAGTTTTATTTCATAAATAAGATTTTTGGGAATCTCGGATAAAAATCTGGAGGGTTCTTGTCTTTGCAATTTTCCAAAATACAATCTATTTTTGCTATAAGATAAAAATAAAAGATCCTTTGCTCGGGTTATGGCTACATAAAAAAGTCTTCTTTCTTCTTCTAAATTACCTTCTTCTAAAGATTTTTTTGCGGGAAATATTCCATCTTCCAAGGCAACTACAAAAACCACTTTAAATTCTAACCCTTTTGCTGCGTGAACGGTCATAAGGGATACAGCATTAGAGTTATTTTCTTCTTCAGAATCCAAATCCAAGGATATGCTAGATATAAAATCTAAAAAAATTTCTTTTTTAGATTTATTTTTGTATTCAGCTTTTTTTGAAAAACTTTCTAAAGCGTTTATAAGCTCTAAAATATTTTCGTAGCGCTCTTCATAATTTTCAGGATAATTTTTTTCAAGATACTCTAAATATTTAGTTTCCTCTAAAATGAAGTTTATTAAATCTTTGAAAGACTTTGTTTCAAATTCGGACAAAATACGTTTGTAAATTTTGTATAAAGTAGCATATCCCTTTTTTTTCATTGATAATTTTTTTAAGGTTTCCAAAAAGGCTATAGTATTATCTCTTAAAAAATTTTCCTTTTCTTCAAGTTCTTTTAAAAACGTATCAATTGCAACGTTACCTAAACCTTTTGGAGGATACTTAAAAACTCTTTCTATAGTATCTTCATTTTTTGGAAAAAATG
>DQVG01000048.1 GCA_015661865.1 Desulfurobacteriaceae bacterium | reverse complement strand
ATAATCCCCCCATTCTATTTCATAGCAAATTGGGTTTAAACCAAAGCGTTTGGCGATTTTAAAAAATCTTTCTCCAAATTTTCCACCTACAACTACTAAAACATCTTCTTCAGGTTTAAAAAAGTTAATGATACTAGCTTCCATTGCCCCAGTTCCTGAGGAGGTAAGAAACACTGGAACTCTTTGAGTTTTTAGTAATTTTTTAAAATTTTCTTGAAGCTCTTTTATAATATTTTTAAAGGCAGAGCTTCTATGATATAAAGGTTCTTTAAAAAGAGCTGCTTTTACTTCTTCGGGAATTGGGGTAGGTCCTGGAGTAAGTATTCTATATTTTTTCATTTTTCACCTCATTTTTATTTTTTAACTAAATTTTAACTCCTAAGTTTTAAAAATTTTAGTAAGATAATTTTAAACTAAATTAATTTTTAGGAGGAAAAAAATGAAGAAAGTAGAAGCCATTATAAAACCTCACAAACTAGAAGATGTAAAAGAGGCTTTAACAGCTATTGGAGTTAGTGGAATGAGCGTAACGGAGATAAAGGGATTTGGAAAACAAAAAGGACATACCGAGCTTTATCGAGGAGCAGAATATGTTATTGATTTTATTCCTAAACTAAAAATAGAAGTTGTTGTTCCAGATGAACTTGTAGAAAAGGTAGTTGAAGCTATAATTAAAGCGGCAAAAACTGGGAAAATTGGAGACGGAAAAATCTTTATTATTCCAGTAGAAGATGCAATTAGAATAAGAACGGGAGAAAGGGGAGATAGCGCTCTTTAATGAAAGCTCTTATTGTAAAACCTTCAGCTTTAGGAGATGTAGTTTTATCTTTACCTTTAGTTTATAACCTAAATAAAAAAAATTTTTTGGTAGATTTTTTAATTTTTAAAGACTATGCTGATATTCTAGATTTAGTAGATGGAATTTTTCGCAAACTTGTTTTAGATCGAAAATTTTATAAAAAACCTATTTATTTTTTTAAATTTATAAAAGACTTGAGAAAAACTACTTACGACTATGTCATAGATTTACAAGGACTATTTAGAAGTGGACTTATTTCCTTTTTAGCCCGGGGAAGGGAGAAAATAGCTCACTCCCTTTGCCGGGAATTTTCTTATTTTTTTGTAAAACCTGTATCTAAATTTAATCCAAATGAGCATGTAGTTTATCGAAATTTAAAAATTTATGAATATATATTTTCAAAAAAAGATTATAAAATTGTTTTTCCTTGGAAAAAAAAAGAGTTTAAAAGGTACTACCTATTTAAAAAGGAAAAGGGATATATCTATCTAGGACTATCTCCTCTATCTACTTCTAAGTATAGAGACTATCCTTTGGAATTTTATTCTTCTTTAATAAAGAAAATAAAAAATATAATTCCAAACTTAAAAATTATAATTTTTGGATCTAAATCTCAAAGAGAAACTTTGAATTTTCTAGTAAAAAATCTATCGGATTATATAAAAGTAATAGATTTAATAGGAAAAACAAACTTAAAAGAGCTTGTAGCAAATATATCTCTTTGTGACTTTTTCTTAGCTCCAGATACCGGTCCTATGCATATTGCTTGGAGTTTAGGGGTAAAAACCATAGCTTTATTTGGTTCTACTTCTTGGATTATGAAAGGTCCTTTAAAAAATGGAGTTTCTATTTTCAAAAAAATCTCTTGTAACCCTTGCGAAAAATCTAAACCTTCCTGTCCATTTCCCCAATGCATGTATGCTATATCCCAAAAAGATATTCTAAAAGCTTTTGAAAGTTTTTTAAATAGTTAATCTTTATTAAGATAAATATTGACGTAAGCTTTACAAAATGTTAAATTTCCCTTAGAAAACACTTTTGTAAGGAGGTTATTTATGGCATCTATAGATGTAAATCAGATTTCAAAGGGTATGAAGTTAGAAATAGATGGGGAACCTTATGAAATTATAGATTATGAACATGTTAAGCCCGGGAAAGGCCAAGCTTTTGCTAGGATAAAGTTAAAAAATCTTGTAACTGGAAACGTAATAGAAAAAACTTACAAAGTAGGGGAAAAGTTAAATTTAGCAGATTTTGAAGAAAGAGAAATGCAATATATTTACAACGATGGAGACTTTTATTACTTTATGGACAAAAAAACTTATGATCAAGTAGGAGTTCCAGCTCATTCTATAGAAGATAAAGTTAAGTTTTTAAAAGAAGAAATGGTTTGCTATGTTCAGTTTTATAAAGGACAACCTATAAATATAAAATTACCAAAAACTGTAGTACTAGAGGTTATAGATACCGAACCTGGACATAAAGGGGACACCGTAACTAACGTTACAAAACCTGCAAAAGTTGAAACAGGAGCTATTATTCAAGTTCCTTTATTTATCAACGTAGGAGATAAAATTAAAATTGATACAGAAACTGGCCAATATCTAGAAAGAGTTAATAAATAGATCAAAGTCTTTTCTTATGAGGCTGTTTAAAAAGTCCTAAGAGTTTGAGGGAAAAGCAGTTAGAAATTAGAAAATGGAAAATTAATAATAAGGAAGACAAGAATTTAAAAGACTTTTTTCTAACAAAGTAAAAATTTAATCAAATGAAAAGAACCTTTTTAGAAGGGGGAAAAATTAAAACATAAGACTTTAAACTAAAAATTTTTTGCCAAAATTAGTTTGCAGAAAACATAAGTTTAAAAAGAAGAGTAAGGTTATAAAGTGCAAATCTAGCTAAAACATACAAACAAGCTACGTGAAAATTAATAACATTATCTTTATCCCCAAATTTATTTTTTATTATTCCTATAACTTGCTTTGCTCTGTACCTTACTTTCCTATAAATTTTATTTAATTTTACTGTAGTAAGCATCTGCAAGAAAATATTTAGCTTTTGTTTTAAGTCCTTCTAGTATCGGCATTAAAAGCTTATGTCTGTTTTAACATAACCCTTTACTTTCTCTCCTCTCATCCATCTAAGATGAAAAGTATCCAAATATCCAAAGCCTACTGCCTTAGGCTACAAGACAATAAAACTTTTTGACTTTTAATATTTTCATTATCTCTT
>DQVG01000057.1 GCA_015661865.1 Desulfurobacteriaceae bacterium | reverse complement strand
TTGGAATTATTCTTAGGTTTAAATTTTTATTCCTTTTTAATTTTTTCAAACTTTCTACAATCAGGTACCCTCCCGAATCTGTATTTGGATATATTGCTAAAACGTTTAGTTTATTATATTTATCTGAAAACTCTTCTAAAGCATTAATAATATTTTCAAATTCAAAAAGAAATTTTTTATCCTTGGTTAAAGGGTGATATAAAATTAGAATTAGAGGATAGTTAGATTCAAAATTATATTTTTTATATATCTCTTTTTTAGAAACTATCTGAATTTTTTCTATATTTTCTAAAGACAAAGCTCCAACATTATAAACTCTCCATTCTTCCTCTCCAAGTTGTAAGACTCTTTTTTTGTAAGTTTCGGTTGATACAAAATGAAGATGAGAAAGTTTTGTTATAGCGTGTCTCAAATCATCATCCACAGTGTTAAATGTGAGTTCCCCTCCTGCAATATGGGCTACAGGAATATTTAAAAGATAAGCAGAGGCAGCTATGGAGAAAGCCTCTATTCTATCACCTAAAACAAAAACAATATCTGGTTCATATTTTTTAAATATTTTTGAAAATTTTTCTATACCCTTTCCCGTCCATATAGCCATATCTAAATTAGTACTTTTAGCCTCAAATCCAATATCTACTACTTCTGTTATGGGAAAATCCCGCTCCACTTCCTTTAAAGAATATCCGTGCTCCCTAACAAGATGCATACCTGTAACAAAAAGCTGTAAATATAATTCCTTATCCTTATAAATTTTTTCTATTAAAGGTTTTAAATAACCATAATCCGCTCTGGTTCCTGTAATTACTGCTACTTTCTTTATTACCATTTTTACTATTTTTTTATTGCCTTTTTACCTTTTTAAGTTCAATCACCCATTCTTTAATAACTTTTTCCTTATTTTCAATATCTAAATACCAATCTATTTTCCCAACATTTGTAATTACATTGTTTTTTAGTTTATATAATCTAGAAATATCATCCAATGTAGTATATCTACAAATCCCAGTATTTGCTAAAGGTCCTTCTTTTGGCAATACAGCGTGATAGTCAACTTCTTTTCCTTTTAATCCCCAAGTGCCATCAGCAAAAGTTATACTTAACATAACTCCACCCTGCTTTAATTTATTAAAACACTTTTCTAATATTATTTTACTTTTATCAAAGGGGTTATAACATAAACATTCCACATCCAAAATAGCATCAATAGATTCATCTTTTAAATCATCTAATTTGCAATAACAATCCCCAACAAAAGCTCCTAACAATCTATCTAATAAACCTTCTTCTTTAAATCTCTTTTTAATCTTTCTATTGCTGTTTTACTTAAATCTATACCATAAACGCTAAACCCTTCTCTTGCACAGAACCATAAGTTTGCTCCTGCTCCACAACCTATTTCAAGTATTTTTATATTTTTTCTTTTGTTTTTCTCAAATCTATAGAAATTTTTAGCTATAAACTTTACAACTGCTAAGTGAGGATATTTTCCCCATTCCTTTTGTTGAAAGATGTTTTCCCATACTTTTGCACTATCCATTATAATTTACTCCGTTGTTCTAAAATTATTCTAAATCATGCCAATAAATCATTTCATCAGCTTTAATATCTCTTCGGGCTTTTTTTCCTATAACTTCTTTGTAATACTTAGGAGATAATCCAGTCCCGGGACGCTTAAATGTTATCATGTCCTCGGTTATAATTGTTCCTTTAGGTATATTAATTTTAGCAACAATACTTTTCCTTACAACTTTTTTTATTTTCTCCTCTTCAAAAGTAGGTTTCTTAATACCATCTCCCAAAGCTTTTTCAATTAATCTTATACATTTTACCATTTCTTTTAACTCTTCCGGTTCCAAAGAAGCTTTATGATCTGGTCCTGGAAGATTTTTATCCAATGTAAAGTGTTTTTCAATAACAACAGCTCCAAGGGATACTGCAGCTATTGGAGCATAAATACCTAAACTGTGGTCAGAATAACCTACAGGAAGTTTAAAAGCTTCTTTTAATGTTTTAATAGCTTTTAAATTTAATTCTTCAAAATTTGCTGGATAGTTTGTAACACAATGAAGTAAAATAATATCTTCATTATACTTTTTTATAGTATTTATAGCTTCTTCAACTTCACCTAAGGTTGCCATTCCAGTTGAAAGTATTATAGGTTTGCCTTTTTTAGCGATGTACTTTAAAAATGGTAAATTTGTAAGATCTGTTGAAGATATTTTAAAAGCAGAAACGCCTAAGTCATCAAGGAAATCGGCACTTTCAAAATCAAAAGGAGTTGATAAAAATATTATTCCTTTTTCTTTAGCATACTTATAGAGCTCTTTAAAATCCTCTTCCTTAAGCTCGAGTTTTTTTATCATCTCATATTGAGATTCTTTTGAACCTGTATTTTGAACTTGATAATCTGCTTTGGGAGCATACTTTGTAACTACATTTTCAACTTTAAATGTTTGAAATTTTATAGCATCAACTTTTGCTTCTTTTGCTACATCAATTAATTTCTTTGCTAATTTTATGCTTCCATTGTGATTGACTCCAGCCTCTGCAATAATAAAACATCTATCTTCGTTTATATACTTATTTTCTATTTTTATCTTTTTCATTTTCCAACCTCTTTTTTTGAAGAATAAATTCAGCAAAATAAAAATCAAAGTCTGTATCTATATCTATACTTTTTTCATGTGACATTATATATGCAATTGTTTTTGGAGTAAAAAATGTTTTATATTTTTTTAAAGTTTCTACCTCAGCTATGTATATAGCTCCATTGGGTAAAAAAGTTTTTGGGAGTTCTTGTTTTCTTTTGAAAAGAAATTCTTTTTTAAATAAAGGTTTTAAAAAATCATCTTCTAATTTCATACTCCAAAAGGGAGGGTGTTCATTTTCTTTTACGCTTACTAAAGATAATGCGCTTTTGTTAGAAAAAAATAGCTCCAATGCCCTATTGATATCTTCAATTTCTCTTAAGGGAGATGTAGGTTGAAGTAAAATTATAATGTCATAAAATTTTCCATTTTCCTCGAAAAATTTTATAGTATGTAAAATAACATCTATTGTAGACGTATTATCTTGAGCTAGTTCCTTTGGACGTATAAAGGGAACTTTTGCCCCATAACTTCTTGAAACTTTGGCTATTTCTAAATCATCTGTTGAAACAATTACTTCGTCAATATATTTACTATCTAAAGCTTGTTCTATCGTCCAAGCTATGAGAGGTTTACCTAATAAAGGTTTTATATTTTTTTTTGGAAGTCTTTTGCTACCACCTCGTGCTGGAATTAAAGCTAAGATTTTTTTATTATTAAGCAAGCGTTACTCCTTAAATTTTTTTAATAATTTTATCAAATTAAAACCTACAAAAAAATAAAAATTTTTAAACCCCTACCTCCTCTTCTCAAAACTTTTTATGAGTCTATCTTTGTATCGGAAGGCTAGGTATACTACTATGGCTAGGTAAACTTTATTAAAGATAAGTAATATAAACATAAATAGGTAAATGGATAGGGATAGGAGTTTGGTTATATTTTCTTTTTCTTCATAGGAGTTTTTATCTAATTTTAGTTTAAAGGATATTTTTAGTTTGTTTTCTAAAAAATAAGGTTCTTTTATTTCATATACGTAGGTTTCTTTTTCTTTTAGTAAGTTTTTTAGAGATTTTGATATATCTAGGTTATTACTAGTTAAGATAAAGAGTTTTGCATTTTGTAGGATCTCTTTTAAGATTTTTAGTTTTTTTCCGCTTTTTATGGTATCAATATCATCTACGAGTATGATTTTGTTTTTTAAGTTTTCTAAAAGGCAATTGTCTTTGTTTAAAGTAGTTTTTAAGCAACCTTCGCAATTTAGGTCTTCTTTTTTTAAAAGGCAAGGTACTTTAGCTTTTATTCTCCATTCATTTAAGGTGTCTGTTGCTTTTAGTAGGTATATATCTGAAAGGTTTATGTTTTTAAAGTTTAAATTTAGTTTTTCGTAAAAGTTTTTATTAAAGATTTCTTTTAAAAATTTAGATTTTCCAAAATGTTCTTTTCCAAGAATTAATAAATTTTTTAATTTTTTGTGATTTTCAGATGTAAGTTCTAAATTTTTTAAATTCTTTTTATCTAACTCTTTTTGAGAGGAATATAAAAAAAGTTTAATTACTCTTTTCAACGATTGAATATTCCTTCTAGAAATTCTTTTTTATCTATAATGCCTTTTTTATGTAAAGTAGAGTAGCTTAGGTAGTGCACTAAGATAGGTTTTATTAAGATTAAGATTCCTAAGGCAGTAGAGCTAAGGGCTATAAAAATAAATTCAGAAAAGGAAGCTGTTTTTATTTTTAAAAAGGGAGCTAGGCAAATTCTTTTTTTTAATGGAAAAAAATATACTCCACTTATTGTTAAAGCATCTAAAAGTATATGGGAAGCGTAACCTAAGGTGAAGGCTTTTAGATAGTTTAGTAGTGGGGAATTTGTAAAGATTTTTGGAAATATAAAAAATACAAAAAAGGTAAATATAAGAGTAAAAAAAATTTCATGGCTTTCTTTTCTATGTTTTAAGGCAAAAGGAGTTTCTATAAGGTCAGGGAAAATAGAACCAATAATGGCTAAAGTTGGATTTAAGTTAAAAAAACAAGATAAAAGGTAAGCTATGGTCATATGGGAAATTAAAGTCATTATTCATTTTCCTTTTTTATAAGTTTAAAAGGATCTGTAACTTTGTTTTTATAGGTATATAGATAACACTTGTAAAGCTCATTTTTACTTATACCCAACACTTCGTATTTAATTTCCATAGCTTTTACCTTAGAGTAAATACTTTCATAGTCTTTAATATCAGCGTAATTTTCTTTAATCTTATCTATTCCCATTTCTATTCTAACTTTTTCCCACTTGTAAAATTTTTTTGAAAATTGATATTTTCTTAAATTTATTAAATAATCTTCTAAATTTTTGGAATATTTTTCTATATCTTCCGCAATTTTTAATCTTAATTCAAGTACTTCTTTTTCATCTAAGTAAGGATTAAAAGTAAGACTAAAAGAGGGCCCCAAAATAGATAAACTAAGAGTATAAGAGCTTTTTACTTTTTTATTTTGTCTTAAAACATTTTTATATTTTTTTAATACTTGTTTATATATGATTTTTGAACAAGGATTGTTTATATTAATTTCTATGAACCTATTAATATTGTTTTTTTTATTATTTTTAACTTGAAAATTTGGGTTAACCTTTTGAGCATGGCAGGAGGTAAAGGTAAAAATAAAAAGGAAATAAAGAATTTTCAAAATAAATTACCACCTTGTATGAAATTTTGAAAGTTATTTTAACATAACTTTTTATTTAGGGAATTTTTTAATTTTGCATAAAAAATATGAAAAAGATTACTAAAATTTCTACGTTGCAAACATATTTATTTGATCAAAAGCTAATTACTCTTTCTTTTTTTTAAATAGATATTTATTTTTTTTCTTAAAGATTATCGTTCTAATAACGGATAAAGTAATAAGTAATAATTGAAATTTTAAGAAATTCTCTTTTTTATTTCTATTTTACTTAGGTCCTTTTTGTTTTTTATTTATAGGCTTATAATATTTTAGTTTACTAAAAAATTAAAGGTTAGTTGTTTTTATGTCTTTAGATATTTTTTAGAGGTTAAGCATTATGAAATTTTTTAATAGAGAAAAGGAGATAAGGGAGATATTAAATTTGATAAAAGTAGAACCTAAGCTTATTAACATTATTTATGGTCCTATAAATAGTGGAAAGACCGCTTTGATAAAGGCGGTGATAACCAGGTTGGACTTAAAAAAATATCTACCTTTTTACATAGACTTTAGAATGAGAAATATAGTATATTTAAAAAATTTTGTTGAAAGCTTATTTAAGATAGATGAAAGGGTAAAGGCAAGGACAGTAGAAGAGTATTTGGAAAAGGTAAGTAGGATTTTAATAAAAAATACAAGATTAATAAAAGTAGTAGGTTCTTATTTACTAGGAGTACCCACAAATATCCCCGTGCCTAAGGAAATTTTGGAAAATTTAGTAAAGGTAAAAGAAATTGGATTAGAAAAGAAGGTGCAAGATATATACTCTTACATAGAAGAGCTATTTATAAAGTTAAGGTCAAAAGAAATAATCCCGATACTTATCTTAGATGAACTTCAGATGTTAAAGG
>DQVG01000004.1 GCA_015661865.1 Desulfurobacteriaceae bacterium | reverse complement strand
GAAGAAAAAGTAAAAGAATTAGGAAAAGATGCTTTTAAAGTTGGTATAGGAGCTGAAGGTATAAAAGAAGCTTTAAAAAGTTTAGATTTAGAAGAATTAGTTCAAGAGTTAAGAGAAGAAGTTAGGATGTACTCTGGGGAGTTAGACTCTATAACTCCAGATCTTAGAAAAAGACTTCCTAATCTATACAGAAAGGCGATAGAAGTTTTAGCTTACTATACCGGACTTACTGAAGAAGAACTTAACGATATAGTTTCTTACAATTATTACGTGGTTGTAGATCCTAAAAATTCTGGACTAGAAAAAGGAGCTTTAATTAGACCAGAGGATTATAAAAAACTTTTAGAAAGCTTAGGAGAGGATGCTCCTATTGTTGAAAAAGGTCCTAAAGCTTTAGAAAAATTAATTGATATTTTGGTAGAAAAAAGAAAAATTCTTTCTAAAGAGCTAATAAAAGAAGAGTTAAGAAGAGCTGTAAGAAAAGATACTACGGAAGCTAAGCTTAGAAAACTTGTAAAAAGATTAAGACTTGTAGAGGCATTTTTAAAATCTACTAATAAACCTGAATGGATGATCATAGAAGTTTTACCTGTAATTCCACCAGATTTAAGACCTTTAGTACCTTTAGAAGGTGGAAGATTTGCTACTTCCGATCTTAATGATCTTTATAGAAGAGTAATTACAAGAAATAATCGTCTTAAAAGGCTTATAGAACTTGGAGCCCCAGATATTATTATAAGAAATGAAAAACGTATGCTTCAAGAAGCGGTGGATGCTCTTATAGATAACTCTAAAAGAGGAAAACCTGTTAGAGCGTCTACAGGTAGACCTCTTAAATCTTTATCAGATAACTTAAGAGGTAAAGAAGGTAGATTTAGACAAAACCTACTTGGAAAAAGAGTTGATTATTCTGGAAGAGCAGTTATTGTAGTTGGTCCCGAACTTAAAATGCACCAATGTGGTCTTCCTAAAGAAATGGCTTTAGAGCTCTTTAAACCTTTTGTATATAGAAGATTAGAAGAAAAAGGTTATGTTCACAATGTTAAGATGGCTGAAAAACTTGTTCAACAAAAAACTAAAGAAGTTTGGGAGTGTTTGGAAGAGGTTATCAAAGAACATCCAGTTTTATTAAATAGAGCTCCAACCCTTCATAGACTTTCTATACAGGCTTTTGAACCTCTACTTGTAGAAGGTAAAGCTATTAGATTACATCCTTTAGTATGTCCTCCATTTAATGCGGATTTTGATGGAGACCAAATGGCGGTTCATGTTCCTTTATCTTTGGAGGCTCAGCTTGAAAGTTATATTCTTATGATGAGTACTCAAAACATTTTATCTCCTGCTCATGGAAAACCACTATCTGTTCCTACTCAAGATATGATTTTGGGACTTCACTATATTACATTGGACAAGGAAGGAGCTAAAGGGGAAGGTAAAGTATTTTCAGATTTTGAAGAAGTTATGAAAGCTTTAGACCTTGGAGAAGTGGATCTTCATGCAAAGATAAAAGTTAGACTTCCAGAGGAAAAAGCTAAGTATGAAAAGGAAAAACTAATAGAAACTACTCCAGGAAGAATAAAGTTCAATCTTTTACTTCCTAAAGATTATCCATTTGTTAATAAAGTAATGACCAAAGGAGAAATAATATCAATTATAGATGACATTCACAGAAAATATGGTAATGAAGTTACAATTGATCTTTTAGATAATCTTAAAGAGCTAGGTTATTTAGAAGCTACAAAAGGAGGACTTTCTATCGGAGTTGATGATCTTTTAATTCCCCCTGAGAAAAAGAAAATTATAGAAGAAGCTAAAAAAGAAGTGGCTGAAATTGAAGAAGGTTACAAAAAAGGATTAATTTCAGCTGATGAAAGATACAATCGAATTGTAGATATTTGGACAAGAACCACAGAAAAAATAACAAATTTAATGATGGAATATATGCAAAGTCATGATATTGAAGGAAGAGGAAGAAGCAAGGACACAGGTAAATTTAATCCGGTATTTATGATGCTTTCTTCCGGAGCTAGGGGATCTAAGCAACAAATCCGTCAGCTTGCGGGCATGAGAGGTTTAATGGCTAAGCCTTCTGGGGAAATTATTGAAACTCCCATTATTTCTAACTTTAGAGAAGGTTTAAGTGTTCTAGAATACTTTATTTCTACTCACGGAGCTAGAAAAGGACTTGCAGATACTGCTTTAAAAACTGCAGATGCAGGATACTTAACAAGGAGACTTGTTGATGTAGCTCATGAAGTTATTATTACTATGGAAGATTGTAAAACTGATGATGGGATTGAAGTAGAACCTATTGTAGAGGCTGGAAAGGTTTTACTTCCTCTTTCCAAAAGAATCGCGGGAAGAATTGCAGCTGAGGATATAATCAATCCATATACTAAAGAAGTAATTGTTAAAAAAGGTGAGGAAATTACTGAAGAAAAAGCTAAAGAAATTGAAAAGGCAGGAATTGAAAGAGTTAAGGTAAGATCTGTTTTAACTTGTAAAGCTCCTTTTGGAGTATGTGCTAAATGTTATGGTAAAGACTTAGGAAGAAGAAGACCTGTTCAAATTGGAGAAGCAGTTGGAATTATCGCAGCTCAATCAATTGGAGAACCAGGTACTCAGCTTACTATGAGAACTTTCCATATAGGTGGAGTTGCAGTTAGAGGAGCCGAAAAAAGTTCTTATGAGGCAACTATTGATGGTAAGGTAAGGGTTTATGATGCAGATATTTTAGTTACTGAAAATAAGGAACTTGTTTTTATTAACCGAGCTGGAAAAGTTATTGTCTATGATCCAGAGACTAATAAAGAATATG
>DQVG01000044.1 GCA_015661865.1 Desulfurobacteriaceae bacterium | reverse complement strand
TCTCCTCTTTATATTTCTCCAATCTTAACAGCAGATTCTGGGATTTAGGTTTTTTAGTTTGTCCAGTTTTTTTCGGAATTTTTTCTATTTTATATGCTAACTTTCTTTTCCCCCATTTTTCAATATCTATTATTTTTCCTCCATATTTTTCAATTCTTTCATTTATTTTTTTTATTTCTTCCTCTACTTCATTTTGAGATAAAGAAGGTTTTAATATATATGCAACCTCATAAAAGTATTCTCTCATTTTTTACCTCCCCGGTTTGGATAATTTCTAGAATTTTTTCTGCGGTTACCCTTATAACTTTTCTAACAATTTCCATTTCTTTTTTATCAAAAGGAGATAAAACAAAATTAATAACTTCTTTTTTATCAATAGGTCGTCCTATTCCTAACCTAATTCTCCAATAGTTATTTCCCACTAATTTAGAAATAGAATCTAAGCCATGATGACCTGCATTTGATCCACCCTTTTTTATACGAATATCTCCCAGTTTTAAATCTAAGTCATCATGAATAACTATTATATTCTCTTCTGAAATTTTTAAGTTGTTCTTAGCTTCTTTTACGCTCTCCCCAGAATAATTCATAAAAGTCATAGGTTTTAAAAAGTAGTTATCATTCCAGTAAGAAATTAAACCTTTAAATTTAGGTACAAACTCTAAATTAAATTTTTTTGCAAAATAATCTAAGACCATAAAACCAAAGTTGTGCCGCGTATTTTGATACTTTTCTCCCGGATTTCCTAAACCTACAAACAAATAAGTCATTTTATATTACCTTATTGTTCGCTATTTTCCTGAGAAGTTTCTTCAGAAGTTGTTTCTTCCTCAGTAGTTATTTCTTCTGTAGGTTCAGAAACTACAACCACCGTTTCATCAGGTGCATTGAGAAATTCAACACCTTCGGGAGCCGGAATATCTTTAACGTGAAGTACCTCCCCTATACCTAAGTTAGAGATATCAACAACTATTTTTTCGGGAATGTTACCCGGCAAACATTTAATATCAAGTTCTCTCATAAGAATTTCTAAAGTACCTCCCTCCTTAACTCCCTTAGGTTCTCCTACAAACTCTAGCTCAACAACAGTTTCAATAGGTTCATCCATTTTCACTTCTTGAAAATCCACATGGACGGGATTAGTTCCAAGATAGTCATACTGAATATCTTTTAAAATAACCATTCTTTTATCTTTTCCTTCATCAATTGAAAGTTCAATAAGACCGTGATAATGCATTAAATCTTTTAAAGTTTTTTGAGAAATAGAAATAGGAGTAGCCTCTGGTCTTCCCCCACCATAAATTATGGCAGGTAGAAGGCCCTCCCTCCTAAGTTTTTTTGCAACTTGTTTTCCTATACCTCTACTTTTAGCTTCTAATTTAATAATTTGACCCATGAAAAACCTCCTTAATAAATTTTAAAAATTTTTAAAAAGGGGGAGAGCTTTGAGTATGGTATTATATCAAATAGAAATAAGTAAGGTAAGATTTTAAATTTAAAAGATCCCCCCTTTTTTGGGGGGATTTCTATCAAAGTTACATGGTTAAATCCAAAATTCTTCCAGCTCTTCTAATATCCTCACTAGATGGTTGTCTACATCCTTCATCAGTTTCTTTAATAATTCTAGCAATAATATAAAGTAAAGTTCCTACGATCTCAGGTAATTTTTTTTCAAGCTCTGCTTCTAAAGGATATTTTAGTGGTGGTTTTGAAGCTAGAAATTTTAAGATGGGCTCTATGTCGATTTCTTGTTCTAAAGATCTAAATTTATGAATAGACTCTAAAAAACCTTTTGTTAATGGAATATCACTTTCCCAAATTACATTTCTGGCATTATAAGATGCATTTCTTTCTCCTATAAGTAAAAGATCGTAAAGTTTTTTTTCTACAATGTCCGTAATTTCCTTTGCTTTGTTTTTGTCAATATCCAATCCTGCAGCTTTTCTAAACAAACTTTCAAGTTGAGCAAAACCTACAATACCCATAAACTCCTCCTTATTTATTTTTGTGTTTTTATAATATAATACTTTTTTTAAAATTTGTCCAAAGGATAAAATATGGATTTTATTTTTTATATTAAAAAGTTAATTTTTCCTCTATTTTTATATTTAAAAAATTCGATTTTTTCCATATTAATCTTATTTGGGACATCTTACTTTGTATTAAGAAAATTAAAGACAAAGTTTTCTAAAGAATTACCAAGTATTACTTTAAAAGCTTTTTTTCAATTAACATTTATAAGTATTGTTCTTATTGTTCTTATTAAAATTGATTTTAAATATGCTTTTATATTGGTAGTAGCTGCAATTTGTTTTAATGCAGCTAAAATAAATCTAAGTAGATTTCCTCTTAAGGATTTTTATGAAAGGAAACGCTTATTTAGGTTCTTATGGGCTTTATATTTCGTGGTAAATTTTATTAGTTTTATAATAATATATCCAACCGGATTTTTTAAATTTTCTCCTGAAGTTATAATACCTTTAGTAGGGATAAGTGTTGCTGGAGCTATGAGAGGAGTAAATCTTCTTATTTCAACTTTATTTAATAAAGTTAATGAATCTAAAGATATACTTGAAGTTGTGTTCTCCTTAGGAGGTTCAGAAAAAGAGGCTTTAGATTTATTAAAAGAAGAGGTTCTTTCTTACTCTACACTAAATACAAGAGATATGTTTAAAGCTGCTGGAATTGTCCATATTCCTGGTGTTATGGTAGGATTGCTTTTAGCAGGAGTAAATCCAATAAAGGCTGCCATTATTCAATTTTTAGTTTTAAATCTTATATTATTTAATGTAGTTGTAAGTAATTTTTTTGTATTTAGATACTTTACAAATTATTTTCCTTACAAAAAATTTTTTCAAAATATAAATAAAAAGGAGGAATAAGTTGGAATTTAATTTAGAAAAACTTTCAGCCCGCGATATTGTAGATCTTTATATAAAAGAGGGAAATAGATTACCACCTAGCCAAGCAATTTATTTATTAAAAAGGGCTATAGAAAAAGATCCTTACTATGAAGAGCCTTATATACATTTATCTAGGATTTATAGAAAACTAAATGATATGAACAAAGCTATAGAAACTTTAAATATTTTAAAAATGTTAAATCCTTATAGATCCTATCCTTATATAAATTTAGCAAAAATACTTGCGGATCAAGGGGAAATTGAGAAGGCAGTTAGTATTTTAAAAGAAGGGATTAAAAAATTTGAAGAAGTTAATTTACCTATGGAATTTTCTATAGATCTTTACAATTTAGCAATAAGATATTCTATTTATAATTGGAAGGACGAGGAAGCCGAGGAACTTATAAAAGAAGCTTTTGTAAAATATAAAGATTCCTTTGAAGCTTTCAAACGTCTTTATAAGTCCATAGAAGAGTTAGAACTTTACGATATAATCTATAACTGGCTTTTTTATTTGTCTCAAATATACTTCTTAAAAGACTTTCCCTTAGAAATTTTAGAAAGCTTTGCTAACGCCTCTTTTGAAACTGAAAATGAAAAAATGGCTTTAAAACTTTACGAGTATTTAAAAGAATTTTTAGAAAATTCATTAAAAAAGTTTGAAACTGATATTACTATGAAGTTAAGATTTGATTATACTCACCTATTTTTAGATATGGGTAATTATGGAACTGCTGAAAAGCTTATGAAGGCCGCTCTAGATTTAAATGCTTTTGGAGATTATGCCCTATCAGCTCTAGAAATATTAAAAGATATATATCTAAAACAAGGAAAAATAGTAAAATTTTTAAATATTTTAGAAAAAAAAGTTCTTGGGAAGTATACTCTTAACATGCACTATTTGGAGTTAATTTTAGATGTTTTAGATGAGGCTTATAAATTAGGTTATAAAGATAAATTAATAAAATTGTTTGGAGGTCTTTTAGCAAGTACTTTCTCATATGAAAGTAGAAAACTTATAGAAAATAAAATAAAAAAATACTTTTCTAAAAAAGAAAGAAGTTTAATAGATCTTTATAAACTTCATTATGAAGGTATTATAAGAATAGATGATTAAAATTCTTTATTAATAAGTCTTATAGCCCATAAATTTCTTTTTTGGGTTTTTTCTTTTCTATAAGAATAAAAAAGATCGTTATTACAACATGTATACTTACCTATATGTTCTATTTTTATTAAGGGATTAAAAATTTCTATTTGATGACAAACCATACTAAATAAATCTAAAAAATATTTTCCTGAAATAGCCGTTTTTAAATACCTTTCTTCTCTATAATAACCTGGTAGATTATCCACAACATCTTGACCGACTTCATAGCAATTTTTGCATATATGAGCTCCTACAAAAATATGCTTTATATTGCATCCTAATTCATCCATTTTTTCCAGAGTTTTAAAAACAATGCTTTGAACTAATCCTCGCCAACCTGCATGAACCACACCAACCATACTGTCACCTATTATTAAAACTGGAACACAATCTGCGGTTTTTACTCCAATAAAAAAACTAGTAGAGCTGGTAATAAGTGCATCTGCATATATAGAAGAATCTTTATATTCACTTACAAATTCAACAATATCAGAATGTGTTTGCTTAGGTAAAAAAATAGGATAATTATTTATTTTTTTAATTTGAGAAGCTTCTAAGGGTTTTTGAGTCCAAAATACCTCAGAATTTTCTATAATTTTTAACATTTAATTTCCTCACATAAATTTTTTTCTCATAAGAACATATTCTATCTAAAATTATATGAATAGTATCAGCTACTACACCACCTAAAAGAAAAAAAAGAATGTGGTATTTGTAAATTAATATATAATGTTTAAGAACCTTTAAAAAACTTAAATCAAGTGATTTTTTACCAAAATATATATATATACTTAAAAAAAATAATAGCAATAAAATCAAATAAAAATATCTAATTAAAGTACCTAATATAAATGCGTGAGATATTCCTCTATGGCTTGAAAGAAAAAAATAAGGATAAAGGAAAATTTTTAAAATTCCCCATCTTTTAGATACCTTTGAGTAGGATAAATCTAAATCTGGAGAAAGTAAAAATGTTGAAAATGTAAATCCCAATAAAAAAAACGGATAATAATCATAAGGAAGAAAAAAATATAACAAAGAAGCAAAAATAATAAATGTCAAATTTATAATATCATGTACAAATCCCGAAGGCATTATTTAAAATATCCTTTATGGATTTTCTTTTCTAACTTTAAGTAAAAAAGAGTATGGTGAAAATCTCGTTCTATCTATTGAAACATCTTCCAAAGATAATTTTTTTGCTTGTTGTAAATAATAACCTAATACCTCATCGAAATATCCTAAAATGTTTCCATCTTGATCGGTAACTGCAAAATAATTTGCCATTCTACCCGAAACTATAGGCTGATCTAAATTAATCTGGATAACCTCATCCCATCTATGACTCCAAATTCTTTTGGTAATTACGGGTAACCATAAAATTTCCTCAAAATATAACATTTCATGAATGTTTTTATATCCCTTTAAAGATAAAAGAAAGTCCACTAAAGCTTGATTATGTTCTCCTTCTTTTTCTAAAAGAACACAAATATACCAAAGATTATATTCATCAAAAATTCTTTTAATTTTTATTTTATTTTTAAATAGTGTTTCTGGAAATTTTTGAAATATAATAGGAAATATTTTTATAATGTGTTCAAAAAGATTTCTATCAATTTTTATATTTGAGTTTTCAAAAAGTTTTATAAAATCTTCTAAATATTTTTGGGCTCGATATATGGTTTTTAAACCATTTTCATAAGAAATTTTTTCTCCCAAAGCTTTTAAAAATTCCTGATCAATAATCCAAGTTAGATAAATAGTGGAATACTCTTCCCCTCTTGTAACTTCCAGTTTAGGTTTAATAATATTTACCTTTAGAAAAGTTTCCAAAACAACTAAAATAGCTTCTTCTAAAGCCTTTTTAAGTTTATTAAGCTTTTCATTTTTTACTCTTATTACACTTTCTAAAATATAATTATCTCCCCAATTTTTAACTTCACTATAAATTAAATTTGTAGAATCAAAAAATTTCTCTTCGAGAGGTGTATTTACTAAATATATTGTATTTTCCCCAGTTACTTTACCAATTACTCGACTAAGAATTTCTAAAATAACCAAAATTTCTGAAGGATAACTTTCCAGTTTTTCCTCAACTTTTATAGAAACTGTTTTAACTTTTGGTTTTTCAAATTTATAACTTAATACCTCATTTAGATATTCCCAAATTTTTAATTTAATATCCTTGTTTTCTATAAAAGAAATAATATTTTCTTGAGTATGCTCTTTTAAAGCAGAAAAATAATTTTTCTTAAAATTCTTCCAAGTTTTTGTAAACCTTCTTATATCTTTATATACATAATCAGGTAAAGCGTAGTAAGCATATAAAGAAGGATATCTAAAAAGTTCTTTAGCATATTTACTAAAAGCTTTTAAAAAAGGCGGCAGTTTAGATGTTCTTAAAATTGTAAAGTTAGTCAACTTATTATAAGGATTAAACCACATACAAGAGTAAAAAGTTTTATGATAATGAGATACTACACTTAAAAAGTTATTTATATATCTATCATTTATATATCTCCCATTTTCTATTAAAGTAGAAGAAAATACCACTAAGGGAATATCACACGGTTTTAAATAACCTAATGTTTTGACAGGAAGATGTAATACATCTTGTAAAATAATGGCTAAAGGAAAAGCCCAAGGATCCCCGACTAAAATAGCATTAATATCTTTTTTTAGTAGATGTAAATTTCGTGAAAAATTTTCTGTAGATAAGTAAAATACATCTTCAATAGATAATTCCTCTTCAAATAGACTGAAAAATTCACTATCATCGTATAAGCAGTTATCAAAAATTCTTTTCTTTTCTTTTAGCATCTTATCCTCTACAACAATTTTTCAGTACTTTAAATATTTGCTAATACTTTCTCCTTTAATATATTTAATGCTCTTTCGGTGTAAAGTATTTTTCTCTTTCTTTTATCTTTAACTTTTTTATCTAACGGAGGTAATATACCAAAATTAGCTCCCATGGGTTGAAAATTTTTTCTTTCTTTATCTGTAATATAATGTATTAAAGCCCCAATCATAGTTTCTTTTGGAAAAATTATCGGTTCTTTTCCTTGAAGTTTTCTAAATATATTTATTGCAGCATAAATACCACTTGCTGCACTTTCACAATACCCTTCTACTCCCGTAATTTGACCTGCAAAAAATATATTTTCTTTTTTTAAAAGAGATAAATCTTTATTTAAAAGTTTTGGGGAGTTAATAAAAGTATTTCTATGAATTTGTCCCAGCCTAGCAAATTCTGCATTTTCTAAACCTGGAATAAGTCTAAAAACTCTTTTTTGTTCGGGATAAGTTAATTTTGTTTGAAAACCAACTAAATTAAATAAGCTACCTTCCTTATTTTCTTTTCTAAGTTGAACTACCGCATAAGGTTGTTTCCCAGTTCTTGGATCTATTAAACCAACGGGTTTTAAGGGACCAAAAAGCAAGCTTTGTTTTCCCCTTCTAGCTATTTCTTCAATGGGTAGACAAGCTTCATAGTAGTTTGCTTCAAAATCTTTTAATGGAACTTGCTTGGCATTTATCAGAGCTTCATAAAATCTTTCGTACTCTTCTTCTGTCAAAGGTATATTAAAGTAATCTTTTCCTCCTTTATTGTATCTAGATCCCCAAAAGCCTTTAGAAAAGTCAATACTATCTGCATAAACAATAGGAGAAATTGCATCATAAAAGTAAAGATATTTATCTCCTAAAATATTTTTTAAATTTTCGGAAAAAGTATCTGAGGTTAAAGGTCCCGTAGCTACTAAAATTATATCTTCATCAAGTTCATCTATAGATTTAATTTCTTCTCTAATTACCTTAATATTTGAATTATTTTCTAAGGTTTCAGTAATAAGCTTAGAAAATTTGTTTCTATCTACAGCTAGGGCTTGACCAGCTGGGACAAAACTTTTTTTCGCAGCTTTTATAACTAAAGAATTTAAAAGCTCCATTTCTTTTTTAAGTAAACCAGAAGCTGTATCTAAATTTAAACTACCTAAAGAATTAGAACATACAAGTTCAGCAAAATTGGATGTTTTATGAGCAGGAGTAAATTTCTTAGGGCGCATTTCATAAAGATTAACTTTTATCCCCTTATTTGCTAAATACCAAGCTGCTTCGCTTCCTGCAAGTCCTGCTCCGATGATCGCAACTTTCATTTAAAAATCTCCTTTATTTAAAATTTACTTAAAACCTTTTCTAATTTTTCAAATCCTTCTTCGATATGATTTTCCTTTATAATTAAAGGTGGTTCAAATCTTAATACATCATTATTCCCGGCAATACCTATTATAAGACCTTCTTTTAAAGCTTCAATAGCTATATCCCTTGCAGAAACTTTGGTAGTAATTCCTAAAATTAAGCCTTTTCCCCGAGGATCTTTTAGAAAACTAAATTTTCTTTCTAAATCCTTTAATTTTTCAAAAAATAAAGTGGAAACAAAATCAACATGTTTTAAAAATTCGTCTTTAGAAACTTCATCAATTACAACGTTGGCCACACTACAGGAAATAGGATTACCTCCAAAAGTAGAGCCATGGGTTCCAGGAGTTAAGGCATCTTTTAAATAATCTTTAAGAATAAAAGCTCCAATGGGAAATCCGTTTCCTAAAGCTTTACCTAAGGTAATTATATCTGGTAAAAAATTATAGTGCTCATAACAAAATAATTTTGAAGTCCGTCCAATACCTGTCTGAATTTCATCTACTATTAGTATAAATTCTTTAGATTTTTTTATATTCAAAAGCTCATTTATAAATTCTTTATTTACAACATTAATACCGCCTTCCCCTTGTATGAGTTCTAAAATTACTATTTTGATATTTTCTCTTTCAAAAACCTTTTTCAAAGCTTGTATGTCGTTATAATCTATAAATACTACATTTTCATTCTTTATATCAAAACCATCCCAATATTTTTCTTGACCAGTTACAGATAAAGCTCCAAGGGTTCTGCCATGAAAAGAATTTTTAAAAGCTAGTATTTTATATTTCTTTTTTCCTTTTAAATATATATATCTTTTTGCTGCCTTTAAGGCTCCTTCCACCGCTTCGGTTCCAGAATTACAAAAAAATACTTTTCCTTCTTTTACTGTCTTTTCTACAAGTTTTTTAGCTAAGACAGCTTGAGGCTTGGTATAAAAAAAATTAGAAGCGTGATAAAGTTTTTTTATCTGATCAATAGCAGCTTTATTTATTTTAGGATGATTATATCCTAAATTACAAACTGCAATACCAGAAAAAAAGTCCAGATATTTATTTTCATTATCATCAAAGAGATATACCCCTTCTCCTTTTTCTAATACTATTGGATATCTATTATAAGTTTTTAAAATGTACTTTTCTGTCATACTCTTAACATTCATGTTTAATTCCTCCTTTTACAATTTAAAATTCGCTTTAAGTTTTTGAAAAATTGTATAATAAATACTAAATGTAAAAAACAATGTTTTGGAGATATTAGGAGGGGTTATTATGTCTAAAAAAGAAAATTTAATATTACACGAGTTAAAAACTCTTTTAAACATTTTAGAACAATTTCATCAAGAACTAGAAAATTTATCCTTGGGAAAAGTTGGTTTTAAAGAAGCTTATTCTCAATTAGATAAAGCTATTAAGGAAAGTGAAGAATCTACTAAAAAATTAATAGATATTATTAATAAAAATTTAAAAAGAGTAAAAAAAGTTCATCAGGACTTAGATGAAGTTTTAGCTCATGGAGCTTGCAAACATGTTACAAAAATTATAAGAAAAGATAAAAAAGAAATTAATAAAATAGAAGATGATCTTAC
>DQVG01000147.1 GCA_015661865.1 Desulfurobacteriaceae bacterium | reverse complement strand
TTAAACTATATCAAATATTATATAATTTAATAAATTTAAATATTTATAATATTAAATTTCTAACAATTTTAAAATTAAAAGTTTTTAAGGAGAAAATAAATGGGTATATATGACAGAGACTACTATAAAGAAAAACAGGAAAAACAAAGTTGTTCACTTTGTAGTAAATGTGGATTATCTTCTAAAAAGTATTTAATTGCTTTTCTTTTATTTGTATTTATACTTCTTTACATTCTTTTGACAAAATAAACTTTATAGGAGAAGACTTTGTTCTTATTAAAAAGAAAAGAGTTAATTTCTGAAAGTGTAACTAATTACAGCAAACTTTTTAGTTTTATTAGATACTTTTTTTTGAAAAGAAAGTTTAAGGAAGTAACAACAAATTATATTCAACCTTACTGCACCCCGGATGATAATACAGAAAACTTAATAGTTACTTATCATAATTTAAAAAATGAAGAAAAAAAAGCTTACTTGCATACTTCTCCGGAATTTCCAATGAAAAAGATATTAGCTTATACTTCCTTTAAAAAAATATTTCAAATTTGTAAAGCCTTTAGAGATAAAGAAGATACTCCTTTCCATAAAATAGAATTTCATATGTTAGAGTGGTATGAAGTAGGGTATGATTACAAACGAGGAATAGATTTAACTATAAAACTTCTTAAAGAAGCCTTTAAGCATTTTGAAAAGGAAATTAATACAGTAGAAAAATGGTCAGTATCTAAAATCTTTAAATATGTGGCTAATTTAGATGTTTTAAAGCTAAATCAAGGGGAATTTTTTTATTATCTTGTAGATAAGATCGAACCTTTTTTAAAGGAAAAGGAGCTTGTAATTCTATATAAATACCCAAAATATGTATCTTTATCCTCTAAGGTAAAAGGTAACTTTTCAGAAAGATTTGAAGTGTATTATAAAGGAATAGAACTTGCAAATGGCTATACCGAAAATACAGATTATAACCGACAAGTAGAGATATTTGAAAAAAAACCTTGTAGTTTTGATTCTGAATTTTTAGAAATTTTAAAAAATAATATGCTTCCAGATTGCTATGGAGTAGCTTTAGGCTTAGATAGACTTTTAATGATTCTTTTAGATAAAAAAAGTTTAAAGGATTTAGTTTTACCTTAGTAATTTGGGTACAGTTTTATGGATACTAAGATTTTTGTAGTAATAGGACTTGGAAAATTTGGATTTAATTTAGCAAAATTTTTAGCTCAGATGGATTCGGATATAGAAGTAATAGCTATAGATAAGGATCAAGAAAAAATTGATGAAATTGCTCCTTATGTAACAAAAGCTTATTGTTTGGATGTAACTGATGAAGAGGCATTATCTGAAATAGGAATAGAGGATACTGAAGCTATAGTAATTGCTTTTTCTACAGATATAGCTGCAAATATATTATGTGCCTCTATTTTAAAAGATTTAGGAGCAAATAATATAATAGCAAAAGCTTTAGATGAAAGACATAAAAAAATACTTAAGAAGTTAGGTATTTCTTTTGTTGTTGAGCCTGAAAAAGATATGGCATTAAAACTGGCCGAACATCTAGCAAAAGGGGATATTCTCAATAGAATTTTACTTGAAGGAGATGTCGGACTATTTGAGGTCTGTGTTCCCAAAAATTTTGAAGGTAAGACTCTACAAGATTTAGATTTAAGAAAAAAATATGATATTAATGTTGTCGCCATAAAAAGAGGAGATAAAGTTATAGTACCTCCTTCTCCGATTGATCCCTTGAAAGAGGGTGATATTTTTGTAATAATAGCTCCTTCAAAAAAGGTTCAGAAATTTGTAAAAGATATGGTATCTAATTTCAAATAATTAAAATGCAAAATATATATAGAAATATAGTTTTAGGATTTACTTTTATAATTTTTGTAGCAACTATTCTTTTAATGCTTCCTGTATCTCATCATGGTCACTTAAGCTTTTTAGATGCTTTATTTACAGCAACTTCAGCAGTGTGTGTAACCGGACTTATAGTAAAAGATACCGGAAGTGATTTTACAATTTTTGGCCAAATAATTCTTACCTTTTTTATGCAAATAGGTGGTTTAGGTTTTATGACATTTGCCACTTTACTCTTTATTACTTTAGGTAAAAAACTTTCTTATAAAGAGAAGTTAATTTTAAGCCAGCAATTTAGAATATCATCTTTTAGGGATATCTTAAAATTTACATTAAAGGTTCTAAAATTAGCTTTAATAATTGAATTTCTTGGTTTTATATTTTTACTTATAGGATTTATGAGATATTTTGATTTTAAACATGCTTTATTTTATGCCTATTTTCATGCTATATCTGCTTTTAATAATGCAGGTTTTTCTAATTTTTCAGACTCTTTAATGCATTTTGTAGATGATCCCATTATAAACTTAACAACTGGTACCTTAATAGTCTTAGGTGGCTTGGGTTTTGTTGTTTATGAAGATTTAATTAATTATAAAAAAAGATTAAAAAAACATTTATCTCTTCATACTTTAATTGTCCTTTCTGTTAGTTTTTTTCTAATGATCTTTGGAGCTATTTTATTTTTTATACTTGAAAAAAATGGAGTCTTAAAAAATTTATCTTGGAGCGCTAAACTATTTGCATCTTTATTTCAAAGTATAACAACTAGAACTGCTGGATTTAATACAATTGATTTATCTCAGCTAAAAGATATTACTTTATTTTTTATGATGATTTTAATGTTTATAGGGGCAGCTCCCGGATCAACAGCTGGTGGAATAAAGGTTACTACAGTTGGAATTTTGGTTGCAACTTTTTGGAGAGTTTTAAGAGGATATGAAAATGTACAATTTTGGAATAGAAGAGTGGAAAGTAGCACAGTTTTTCAGGCTTTTTTTTATTAAATTTAGGCTTAATAATTTGTATAATAAGTGCGTTTATAATAGCAGATACTCAAAAAGTAGATATATTGTCGGTTATGTTTGAAACTATTTCAGCTTTTTCAACCGTAGGTTTATCTTTAGGTGATGGAAATTCTCATTCTTTATCAGCCAAATTTGATAATTTTGGGAAACTTCTTATAATATTTTTAATGTTTATAGGAAGGGTTGGAGTTATAACATTTTTCTATTCAATTTTAGCATCTAGCAAAAAAGATAAAATTAAATATCCCAAGGGGAAAGTTTATTTTTAACTTTTTATATTTATAAAGTATCAATTAAACAAAGGCGGGGGCTTTAACTTCCCGCCCATATGGATAAGTTTTATTTATGCTGATAAGGTAAAATCTTTATCTTATGATAAATAAAAAAACTACCTTGGAATTTCATTATTTATAAACTTTTCTACAAGTTCTTTTGCTTGCCAATCGGGATATTGAATAGGAGGATGTTTCATAGTATAAGAAGATATAGAATATAAAGGTCCACCTATATTTCTATCTAATCCTAATTTTGCACATCTAATAGCATCTATAGCTGAACCGGCGCTATTTGGAGAATCTTCAACTGAAAGTTTAAGTTCTATATACATAGGAACATCGCCAAATAATTTTCCTTCGAGCCTAATATATGCTATTTTATTGTCTTTTAAAAAGGGAATATAATCACTTGGTCCAATATGAATATTTTTCCAGTCTAGAGGCTCTCCTAAAATAGATTGAACAGCTTCGGTTTTGGAAACTTTTTTTGTTTTTAATCTTTTTCTTTCTAACATATTTAAAAAGTCGGTATTTCCTCCAAAATTTACTTGATAAGTTCTTTCTAACTTAGCTCCTCTATCTTTCATCAGTTGAGCTAAAACTCTATGAGTAATAGTAGCTCCTACTTGAGACTTAATGTCATCTCCTACACAAGGGATCCCTTCTTTTTCAAATTTTTCAGCCCATAATTTATTAGAAACTATAAAAACAGGAATACAGTTTACAAAAGCAACTTTTGCTTCTAAACAAGCTTTTGCATAAAATTGAGTTGCTATTTCAGATCCTACCGGAAGATAATTTATTAAAACTTCCGCTTGAGTTTCTTTTAAAATATTTACTATTCTTTCAAATTCTTTTTTAATATCTTCTTTTTCTTCTAACAAAATATCAATAGCTAATTTTCCTTCTTTCTTTTCTCTTTCCAAATAATAATTTTGCTCATCTGGAGTTAATAAAGTGTTTTCTAATTCTTTTTTAGGTACAAATCTAATATCTTCGGGATAATCTTCCATAAGTAAGGGATAACCATCTAAAATAGGAGATGGTTCTACTTTTACGTTTTGATAGGGAACATTATCATAAAATATAGTTGTACAGTTTGGTTTTTGATAAATTGCCTCGGAAATATCTTTTCCAACTTTTCTTTCATCAATATCAAAAGCGGCTACTACCTTTATATCCCAAGGTTTATATCCACCTATATCATAATGCATAAGTCCAGTTATTTCTTTTTCAGATTTATTTTTATAATAATATATTCCCTGAACTAAGGAACTTGCACAATTTCCGACTCCGACAATAGCAAGTTTAAGCATTATTCCCCCCATTCTTTCAATTTCTCTTTTGCAATTAAAGCTTCTGGCGTATCTGGGTACTTAGCTATAAGTTCTTTTAAAATTTCCTTAGCTTTTTCCATTTTTCCTAAAATCTTATAACAAATAGCAGCTTTTAAAAGAGCTGCTGGTACTTTGTTAGATTCTGGGTATTCTTTCACAAGTTTTAAATAATACTTTAAAGCATTTTCATAATCATCTTGAGAATAATAAATTTCTGCTATCCAATATAAAGCAAGAGGTGCATATTGGGTATAAGGAAACCTTTCATAAATTTGTTTAAAAAGCTCCAAAGCTTTTTGGAAATTACCATTTTCCATTTCCTTATAAGCTAAGGAATATATTTTTTCCGGTTTTAAACTGGAAATATTTTTATTCTTTGCTTTTGCATTTGAGCTTTTAAAATCAAAACTATCTTTCGGCTTTGACTTCATTTTGGATAATTTTGCATATATTACTTCCAATTTTTGATTTATACTAGTAATAGATTCTAGTATTTTCTTTTGGTTGTTTTCTAAAAGATTTATTTTACTTTCCAAAAGTTTTACTTTATTTTCTAAGGCTTTGTTTTTATATTTGTATTCTTTTAAAGTTAAACTTATTTTCTTTACTTCCTTTTTTAAATCATAAACTTCATTTTTTATCCTTTCATAAGAAATTTTTAAGCGTTCATTATAAGTTTTTATTTTTTTTATTTCTTCTAAAAATCCTAATAAATTTTCTATACTATTTTCAAGTTGATTAACCTTAGCTTCTAAAACACTCAGTCTAACGTTAACATCCTCGGGTACTGCTACTGTTGTTACAGGCTGGGACATACATGCACTTAAAGTAAAAATAAGTCCCAAAATCAAATAATTACTGAGTTTTTTACTTTTTATTTGCCAATTTCTTTTTAGCATAGTTCATCAAACCACCGGCTTGAATTATTTCTAAAATATCTTTTGGATAGGCCCTAGCTTTATATTCTTTATTTTTTGTAAGATTTTTTATAATACCTTTTTCTAAATCAACTTCTAATAAATCCCCTTCCTCTATATCTTCTACTGCTTCAGGACACTCTAAAATGGGAAGGCCAATATTTATAGCATTTCTAAAAAATATTCTTGCAAAAGATTTTGCTATAACAGCTGATACTCCTGCAGCTTTTATAGCAAGGGGAGCATGTTCTCTAGAAGATCCACATCCAAAGTTTTTTCCAGCTACGATAAAATCGCCTTTTTTAACTTTGGAAGCAAAGGTAGGATCAGCATCTTCCATACAATGTTTAGCAAGCTCATTTGGATCAGAGGTATTTAAATACCTTGCAGGAATTATTTGATCAGTATCTATATCATCTCCAAACTTAAAGGCTCGTCCTTTTAACATACTTTCCTCCATCTTAAATTTTAAAAATTATTTTAACATCTTAACTTATAAATTAAAGAGCCTTTTGAATTTCAAAATCTACAATTTTTCCAAGGTGACAGGTTGTATTTAAAGTATAAATTATTTTAAAACTTTTATCTTTACTAATGTAAAGAAAACTTATGGAACAGTTTGAAAACTTAAAAGACCAAAAATAATCCAAAGGTAAATTAAGAATATAACACATAATGGCTTTTAAGGTTGCATCATGAGAAACTAAACATACTATATCTTTTTCTTTATGAAGAGAAAGTATTTCATCTAAAGCATTTTTGGCTCTATTAAAAACATCCCCTAAGCTTTCCCCTTCCGGCATTTGAACTTGGGAAGGATTAGTTTTCCAGTTTTTATAAAGTTGAGGATATTCTTTTTCTATTTCTACAGCTAATTTTCCTTCCCATTTTCCATGATCAATTTCTTTTAAATCTTCCAAAATATGTAAGGTAGCATTTGGGTGATAAAATGCTATTTTTTTGGCAGTTTCTAAAGCTCTAGAAAGAGGAGAAGTATAAATTGCTTTTATATCAAATTCTCTTAAAGCTTGGGCCACTTTATTTGCTTGAGAAAGACCTTCCTCATTTAAAGGAATATCCATTTTCCCTTGGTATCTTCCTTCTACATTCCAATTAGTTTTTCCGTGTCTAACTAAAATTAGATAAGGCATATTTTCTACCCCTTTTTATCTTATTTTAATTTTTTATTTTTTATAGCTTAGAAATTTTAATTGAAATATTATAACTAAGTATCTTTTTGGGTTAATTAATAAATTTCCTCTAAACTTCTTAGTAAGATTACTAAGTTTTACATTTAACAATTTTTATTTAGGAAAAAGAAAATTAAGGAAAAATTTTTAATCGAAATAATATGTTGAATTTAATTAGAATATAAAACTTGTTATATTTTTACCACTTTATATTTTAACTTTTAATATTTCATAATTTAACAATCCATAAAAAATCATTCTATAATTTTCCTTTTATAAGTTTTCTTTATTTATATTTTAAAATCATGGTAAATTATCTTTGTCTAATTTGATCTTTGATATAATCAATTTTTATTTGGGAAATCAAAGGAAAAAACAGGAGGTACATATGCCAAGTGTAATATCTTTGGAAACTTATAAAAAGCTAAAAAAGGTTTTTAAAGATGAAGATATTTTAAAAAGTTTTTTAACAGATTTGGATAAAAAATTTAAAGAACTTGAAGACACTTTGAAAAAATAAGAAGAAAATCTTGAAAATAACTTGTACTCCCGCTTAGTTCAAAAACTGCCAACCAAGAAAGAATTTAAAAGTGAACTTAAGCGTTTGGAAGATAAAATACTTTCTTTAGAAAATGGAAAGCGAACTTAAAGGTTTGGAAAATAAAATAGAAAATGAAGTAAAGCGCCTGGAGGGAAAAATAGAAAATTTAATTCATTCAATAGATCTTAAATTTAAAATAGTAATAGGGTTAATTGTTTTAGGTTTTACCATATCTAATCCTAATTTTGTTACTATCTTAAAGATGCTTTTTTCTTTATTTAAATAAGGATTTTATCCTAAGTTACTTTTTTGGGATTAGGAAAATCTTTTAAAAAAATTCAAAGAAAGTAAAAATCTAACAAAGAGAAAAATAATATTTTCTTTTTTCAGAGTAATATTATCTTTCATAACTAAATTTTAATCGAAGATTCCATCTTAAACAAAGTGAAAAGAGAAAAACTAACTTGTTTAAGTTTTGAAGTTAAATTTATACTTTAAATTCCTTACTTAAATCTACTTTGATAATTTCCCCCGGTTTTAAGTTTCCTAAACTTAGCTTACCCATCTTAGTTCTTAAAAGCCTAATAACTTTATAACCAAAGTGTTTACAATATCTTCTTAAAATTCTTTTTTTGCCACTATGGATAATAAATTTTAAAACGCTAGTATTTTTATCTTTATCTACTTTTAACAAAATTACCTTATCCGGTTTAAAAAAGCCATCTTCCAAATTAGCTCCTTTTTTCATTTTTTCTAAGGTTTTATTATCAACAATCCCTTTTACAGTAACTAAATACTCTTTTTTTATTTCAAATTTGGGATGAGAATATTTATAAGCAAAGTTTCCATCATTTGTTAAAATTAATAATCCTTCGCTATCATAATCCAATCTACCTACAGGAAATACTTTTTCTTTTATTTTAAGTTCTTTTAAAAGATCACTTAAAGTTTTTCTTCCAAATTTATCTTTGCCAAGTTGGGTTAAGTAACCTCTAGGTTTATATAAAATATAATAAACTTTCTTTTTTACAGGTTTTATAATTTTATTATCAACCTTAACTATATCTACCTCAGGATTTACTTTAACGGATAAATCTTTTACTACTTTTTCATTTATTTTTACCCTACCATCTAAAATTAACTTTTCCACCTTTCTTCTTGAGCCTAGACCACACATAGCAAGGTATTTATTTATTCTTATCTTTTCCATAATTTCCCTCAAAGTTTTATAGTTAAATATTAAAAAACTATCTTGACTTTAATAATATATCCAAATAGATTATTTAAAAATACTAAATTTAATTTGAAAAAGTACATTATATAGGAGGATAACATCAAATGATTAGAGAAAAAGCTATAAAAATTTTATGTTTATATGAAAGAACAGGAGAATTAAAAAATATACTTGATAAGTTTTCTAAAAGATTAAAAGTTAATGATAAAGCTCTTTTAAGAGAGCTCGTTTTAGGAGTAGTTAGATATAAAAGATTACTAGATTATATTTTAGAACAAATTTCAGGGAAAAAGATATCCTCTCAAAAATTGGAAGTTAGAAATGCATTAAGATTAATTGCTTATCAGTTTTTATTTACTAACATCCCACCTTATGCTATTATGAACGAAACTTTAAATGCTTTAAAAAGATTTGTTAAGCAAAGAAA
Source organism: Desulfurobacteriaceae bacterium (assembly GCA_015661865.1). Lineage (GTDB taxonomy): Bacteria > Aquificota > Aquificia > Desulfurobacteriales > DQVG01 > DQVG01. The sequence continues at coordinate 4,638 of DQVG01000147.1, read as the reverse complement.
ATCTATAGGTTTTGTTAATGCAGTCGGAAGAAAAATTTCTAAACTTGTAGAGGAAAAGAAAATTTTTGACCTTTTAGAAAATGAAAAAGATCCTTTTGAAAGAATATGTATAAAAGAGTCCTTTCCTACTTGGATGGCTAAAAGATGGAAAAATTTTTATTTAGATAAGATATTGGATTTAGGAAAAGAAGGAAATACTGAAGAAGAGAAAATCTTAAATGGAACCCAGAAATTTTTAAATTCCTTAAATCAAGATGCTCCTTTATGGCTTAGAGTAAATAGACTCAAAATTGTTCCAGAAGCTTTTGAAAGAATGCTTATAGATGCAAATATTTCCTATGAAAAACATGAGTTTATTCCAGATATTTATAAAATAACTCAAAAAGGAATAGATATTTACAATTTACCTGGATATAAAGAGGGACTTTTTTATATTCAAGATCCAGCTTCTTATTTAGCCGTAAAGTTATTAGATCCAAAACCCGGGGAAAAGATTTTAGATCTTTGCGCTGCACCAGGTGGAAAAACTTTATCTATTGCTCATATGACAGGTAATAATGCCCAAATTTATGCTGTTGATATAAATGCAAAGAAAATTTTAAAGCTTGAAGAAAATTTAAAAAAATATGGAGCTACTAACGTAAAAGTTTTAAAGCTAGATATTACAAAAGATTATGGAGAACTAGAAAATATGGAATTTGACAAAATCTTAATTGATGCCCCATGTAGTGGAACTGGAGTTATTAGAAGACATCCGGAGGGTAAGTGGAACAAGTCCTTAGAACTTATAGAAAAACTTCAAGGAGTTCAAAGAAAACTTTTACAAAGGGCTTATAAACTATTAAAACCCGGAGGAAGACTTTTATATACGGTATGCTCTTTAGAAAAAGAGGAAGGGGAGGAAAATAATGATATTGCATTAAAACATATGGGATATAAGGAAGCATCCTTTGGGGAAATTGTAGAACCTTTAAAGGAGGATATTAAGAAAAATACTTTAAGAACATTTCCCTTTAAGTATGATTTAGATGGATTTTTCTATGCTATCTATACCAAGTAATATATTTAATGGATTTGGCTTTTTTCCAAACTTTAAATGGAATAAATTTTCAAAAGTAAGTTATGTTTTTTCATTTGGGATATACTCTTTTTTATTTTCAAATTTTAAAGAAGAAAAAATTATATTTATAAATACAACTTTATATTTTTATGATAATTTTTATGGAATATTAAAAGAAACTTTTGATAAATTTACTTTTTCTTTAAGAAAATATAAATATAAGTTTCTTAAATATTTTTATAATCTTTGTTTTGGTAAACAAATAAATATAGAAAATTATAAATTTTTGATTCAAAAAAAGGATTTTAATAAATACGAAATTTATTTAAATAACAAACTAAATTTTGTTAAAAATATTTCAACGAAAAAAAAGTTTTTGCTTAATCTTTTTAAAAAGAGAATAAAAGATAAAAAGTTAGTTTTTTTTATTTCAAAAGAGGATAAAATATTACCTTTTAAATCCCAGATAAATTTTCTTAAACTTTTAAAAGATCAAAGTATATTTTATGAGACTTATGAAATACTAGATAATCACTTTCCAAAATTTTTTGAAAATATCCTAAAAGGGATAACTTAAAATTGAAATTAGATCTTATAAAAAAAAGATTTGAAAAAGGTTTTAAAAGTTATGATAAATATGCCTTTGTCCAAAAACAAATAGCTAAGTTATTAATTTTTTATCTAAAAAATATAAAGAAAGATTTTGACTCTATATTTGAAATTGGAGCAGGCACAGGTATTTTATCTTCTTTAATAGAACAAAACTTAAACTTTAAGTATTTATATTTAAATGATATTGTGGAAACAAGTTATTTTTTTCTTAGAGAAAAGTTAAAATCAAGCTTTACATTTATTTGCTCAGATGCCCAGAATTTAAAAATTTCTTGTGATCTATTGATTTCTTCCTCTACTTTTCAATGGTTTAAAAATTTAGAAGAAAGTTTAACTAATTATAATGTTAATTATTTAGCTTTTTCTCTTTTTTTAAGAGGAAGTTTATTTGAAATTAAAAATTTATTTAACTTAAGTTTAAATTACGTAGCTTACGAGGATATTTTGAAAATTTTAAAAAAGTTAAATTATAAAGTTATATATTCATTTTATGGGAATTTTTCTTTAACCTTTAAAGATTTATTTGAGGCTTTAAGATATTTAAAATATACAGGCGTAAATAGTTTATCAAAAACTTTAATTCCTTTAAATTTTCTAAAAGAAAAAAATAAAGTTTTTATACAAAAATATCAAAAACTTACTTTTGTCTATGGAATATTTATTGCAAAAAGATAATTTTAAACTGGTATAATTTAAAGGCTTTTAAAAAGAAATAAAATTAATTTAAAAGTAGTAAATCGAAAATTTTTTGTTTATAAAAATATCAAAAAAATTATTTGCTTTACTACTAGATTAAAGATTTTGGTTTAATATTTCTGAGCTCTTAATTAAAAAAACAATTTGAGAGGTATATAATTTGAAGGTAAAACCTTTTTGTTATTTATGTGCAAGTAAACAAATATTTGAAATTGCAAATCTTTTATATAAAGATGATCAATCTCAATTTGATTTTATTTTAAAAGTTAATAAAAAACTTCTAGAAATATTTAAGCCTAATCTAGTTCCTACCCAAATTGGAACTAACCTTCACAGATATATAAAGCTTATATCAAAAAATGAAGATCCTTTTAGAAATTTAAAAAATATTTCTAATGAAATTTCCAAAAAATTTTATAATATTTTAAAATTGCAGCTAGAAGCTTTACCTTCTTTTGAGGAAAAACTTAAAAAAGCTTTATTTTATAGTGTTATAGGAAATACAATAGATTTTGCAGCTTATAGTACAAATTTAGATGTAGATAAATTTTTAAAAAAAGATCTAAATCAAACTTTAAAAATAGATAATAGAGATAAATTTATCTTAGATTTAAAACAAGCTAAAACCATTATTTATTTTTTAGATAATGCCGGAGAAATATTTTTCGATAAACTTCTTATAGAGCTTCTTTCTGAAGTTTGTAAAGTATATGCTGTAGTTAAAAAGAACCCCATTTTAAATGATGCAACTTACGAGGATGCAAGATTAGCTTCCTTGGATAAACTAAAAAATGTTGTTCTACTAGATAATGGAGGAGATATTATAGGAGTGGATTTTAAGTATTTACCTAAAAAGACAAAACGTGCTTTTGAAGAGGCAGATTTTGTAATTTCAAAAGGTATGGGGAATTATGAAAGTTTATCTGAATATACTTTTTCAAAACCGGTTTACTTCCTTTTAAAAGCTAAATGCCAACCGGTGGCTCAGGAGCTAAATGTAAATAAAGAAGATTTAGTTTGTTATAGATATTACATTAAGTAATTTTTTAATTAAACTCCTATTAAACTTCCACCTTCTATTTAATTTTTTTCTATTCTATCTTTCTCCCTTTTTCTTGACATATTATTAATATATTTGTATATTTCAATATAACAAAATAATTTTAAAAGGAGGAAAAGTATGAAAAAATATACGCCTCTTTATTTTTTAGGAGCTTTGGGGGCTGGGGGGCTAGCTATATCATTTTTTATGTATCTTCAATTTTTAATAAAACATGAAACCCCTATGGTGACTTTCAATCATATCTTTGCCGCTTTTAAAAATGGAAGTTTACTAGCTAAAATTTTGATAATTCTAGCTATTTTAGGAATTTTAGTGTTTGCATTTTTGCATATAAAGTTGCTTGTTTGGAATATAAAAAGATATTTGAAATTTAAAAAGAGTAAAGAGTATAAAGAAATAGTTAATACTTCAAGAGAAGTATCTTTAATGGCTGTACCTTTAACTTTGGCAATGAGTATTAATGTTGGATTTGTTTTAGGCGCAGTTCTTGTTCCCAATCTTTGGAATTATGTTGAGTACCTGTTCCCTTTTGCTTTAATTGCTTTTTTAGTAGTAGGTTATTATGCTCTTAAAATTTTCCTAGACTATTTTGCTCGTATGTTATCCGAAGAAAAATTCGATTTTACAGAGAATAATTCTTTAAGTCAAATGATAGCCGTTTTTGCGTTTTCAATGATAGGTGTAGGTTTAGCAGCTCCCGCGGCTATGAGTCATAATAAAATAGTTGCAACCATAGCTTTATTTTTCTCTTTGTTCTTTTTATCAATCGCCGGAGTGTTAATGCTTATAAAACTTACTTTAGGTTTTAAATCTATGTTAGAAAAAGGAATTAATAAAGATGCTAGCGCATCTTTATGGATTGTAATTCCAATTTTAACTTTATTTGGAATTTCTATGTTTAGACAATCTCATGGAATAGCCCATCATTTAGTTCATCAACATTATAATTTTAGTGGATTTTTCATAATAGCCTCCATTATTATTTCTCTTCAAATTTTCTTTGGAATTTTAGGATATATGATAATGAAAAAATTTAATTATTTTGAAGATTATGTTTATGGAGATAAAAAAAGTCCAGGAAGTTTAGCTTTAATTTGTCCAGGAGTTGCATTTTTCGTTTTTGGTTTCTTTTTTATATTTTTCGGCTTGGTGAAAAATGGAATATTGCCTAAAGATCCTAAAATTATATTTATAGCTTTACTTCCAT
>DQVG01000151.1 GCA_015661865.1 Desulfurobacteriaceae bacterium | reverse complement strand
TTTTTCATGCTCCTCTTCTAAAAATTTTTCCATTTCAGACCTAACAATTGCTCCCTTTGGAAGGTAAAATACTAAACCTGGACCAGCTTCTTCTTCAAAAATTTCAAATAATTTAAGTTCTCTACCAAGTTTTCTATGATCTCTTTTTTTAGCCTCTTCAAGCCTTTTAAGATACTCTTTAAGCTCTTTTTCGGTAAAAAATGCCGTTCCATAGATTCTTTGAAGTTGAGGACGTTTAGGATCTCCTCTCCAATAAGCTCCGGCAACATTTAAAAGTTTAAAATGTTTAACATGTTTAGAAGAAGGGACATGAGGTCCTTTACAAAGATCTACAAAATCCTCGCCTAGATAGTATAAAGAAACAGAATCACCATCTATCTCCTCTATAAGCTCTAATTTATATGGATCATTTTTAAATATCTCTCGAGCAACTTCCTTACTAACTTCTTTTCTATAAAAAGGTTCATCTTTTTCAACTATTTTTCTCATTTCCTTTTCTATCTTTTTTAGATCCTCTTGAGAAATTCTTTCTGGAAGCTCAACATCATAATAAAACCCATCTTCTATAGCTGGACCTACTCCGAGCTTAACTTTGTCATACCCATATATATTTTTTAAAGCTTTAGCTAATATATGAGCTGCAGAGTGTCTTAAAGTTTCTAAATCATATTTTCTTTCCATATCCCCCTCTTTTTATACTTTTTCAATCTTTTGCATATTTGTTTTTAATTTTTCTTCTAATAGTTTTAAAAGTTCATCTATCATAAAATTAAGTTTGCTAATAATAGCTTTAAAGTCTTCCACCTTATCCCCTGTCTTTAAAGACGTTAAAAAGTTTTTAAGATCTTCCATATAACTTTTCAATTTCTCCGAAGGAATATCCAAGATATCATCTTCTAAATCAAGAAGTAAATTATCATCAAATTTTTCAGAATACTCAAAAATTGTTTTCATAATTTTATCAACCAGTTTTATTATTTTAAGCTCATCAGTTTCTATTCCGTCGGCAGCATCTTTATAAGTATATTTCCAAATTTCTAAGGTTTTTTTAGCAGATTTGCTAGCAGATGTTCTAATTTTCGAAGATAATTTTGTTATACTGTTTATATTGTTTTCCATAATTAAAATTTCATTAACAATATTTTCTATATTTTTCTTTTGACTTTCCATAATTTCCCATAGTTTATCTAAGATAGCAAGAACTTCTTGGGCTAAATTATAAATTTTCTCAAATACTCTCTCTACATTTTCTATACTTTCAAATCCAGCTTCAACTTCCTTTACACCTTCACTTGTAGTTTGATAAATTTTTCCTACTATCTCTTTCATTTCATCTACAACTTGACCTATTTCTTCTGCACTTTTATTTGTTCTTTCTGCTAACTTTCTAACTTCATCTGCTACTACTGCAAAACCTCTACCCATTTCTCCGGCTCTTGCAGCTTCTATAGCTGCGTTTAAAGCTAGTAAATTAGTTTGTTCAGTTATAGAGGTTATTACCTGAACAACTTGATTTATTTTTTCAGCTTGTTTTCTTAAAGTAGATACTACTTCAAATAAATTTTGAGTTATTTCTTTTATCTTAACAATTTTTTGAGTAGCAACATCCACAACTTCTTTACCAGTTTCTACATTTTTATAACTTTCTCGTAATTATCTTTTAGTTTTCTAAAAACATTTACAAGATTATCCAAATCTTTTTGAATATCATTTGCCAAATTTTTTATAATTTTCATTTGATTATTTACATTGCTTATAACTTGCTCCAGAGAAAAAGATATAATCTTATTATCCAAAACTTCTAAAAGGGTTTCAGATACATTTTTTAAAATAGAAACCAATGTAATCTTTTTTTTATATTTTTCTAGTAAAAGCTTTTTCTTTAAAGTTTCATCTTTTAAAACAATTCCATAAAAAACTTTATTTCCATATTTGTCGGGAACACAAAAGTAAGCCCATTTTAGATAAATATCATCAAAATCTAATTCCATTACTTCAGAAATATCTCCAGGAGAAAGTTTATCTAATATCTCTTTAATTTTTTGATCTTTTCCAAAATATTTATGAAGCTCTATTAAATTTGCGTTTCGAACAAGGGAAGAAACATTTAAACTTTGTTTTTTTTCAATTTTTTCTAAAATATTTTTGGCAGTTTTATTTGTATAAACTATCTTTAAAGTATTTACATCTGCTAAAATAAAACCTTCCCATAAAGTTGCATTTTCTAAGATCCATTTGTTTGAATAAATTTCCTGTTCTAATTTTTTATTATTATTTTGAAGTTCTTCTATTTGCTTTTTATAAACTTCAATTTTTTCTTTAAGATCTTTTATTTCATTTTGAAGCTTTTCAATTTCTTTTTTATAATTTTCATTGGACTTTTCTAATTCTTTTAATAGTTTTTCTTTTTCTTCCAAAAGTTTTTCAAGTTTTTTTATTTTATTTTTCAACTTACTTATTTCTTTTTTACAAGAACTTAAAAAAAACATTTTATAACCCCCGTAAGGCCAAACTAATATTTTGTAATAATATTTTCGGATATAATTCCAATATATTTTAACACTTAGTGGATTTAAGTCCTATCTAAACTTGGGGGATTATTTAAATGAAACTAGTAAATGAAATTCAAAATCTTTTAAAAAAGGATAGTTATAACTTTGATGATTTAGTAAAAATTATGGAAATTTTAAGAAAAAATTGTCCCTGGGATAAAAAACAAACCTTTGACAGTTTAGTTAAGTATTTGGAAGAAGAGGTTTGCGAGTTAATAGAGGCCATAATAAACAAAGATTATGAAAATATGAAAGAGGAGTTAGGAGATCTTCTTTTACAAGTTGTATTTTACTCTCAAATAGCTAAAGAAAAAGGTTTATTTGATATTAATAAAGTAATAGACTTTCTTTGTAAAAAACTTATACGTCGCCATCCCCATATATTTGGCAATGTAAAGGTAGAAGATGAAAAAGATGTTTTAGAAAATTGGGAAAAGATAAAGGCAAAGGAGAAAGAAGTTAAAAGTGTTTTAGATAATGTTCCAAAAGCTTTAGATCCTTTAAAGGAATCTTACAAACTTCAAGCTGAAGCTGCAAAATACAAATTTGATTGGCCAGATAAAAATTTAATTTTAGAAAAATTAAAAGAAGAATTAAATGAACTTTTAGAGGCTATAAAGGAATCTGATAAGGAAAAAATTGAAGAAGAGATAGGAGATCTACTATTTGTAATTGTTAATCTCTCTAGGCATTTGAATGTAGATCCTTCTTTAGCTTTAAGAAAAACTAACTTAAAGTTTAAAAGACGATTTCAATATATAGAAAAAAAATTAAAAGAAAATAATTTGAAGTTAGGAGAAGAAAAATTAGAAGTTTTAGAAAAATTTTATCAAGAAGCAAAAGAAAAGGAAAAAGATGGAATTTAAAGAGTTTTTTTTTGAAAAGTTAGACTCTACTCAAGAATTTGTTAAAAGAAATATAAATATTTTACCTCCCTATAGTCTAGTAGAAGCTTTAAAACAAACTCAGGGAAAAACTAGAAAAAAAGATAAGATTTGGTACTCGAAAGAGGGCGAAGGTTTATATATAACCTTTGTTTTGCCTAAACCCAAGGTATATCCTTTATCTTTGTTTTCTTTAATATTTTCCTTAAATCTCGTAGATTATATAAATAATTATTTTTATATTCCCTTAAAAATAAAGTGGCCCAATGATATTTATTTAAATCAAAAAAAATTAGCTGGAATTCTTCTTGAATATTACAAAGGAAAAATTCTTTTAGGTATGGGTATTAATCTATATCAGAAAAATTTCCCTCCGGAGATAAAAGATAAAGCTACTTCCTTTTTAAAAGAGGGATATAAGCTTGATAAAGAGGAAATAAAAGAGATTTTAAAATTTTTAGTTTTAAGATCTTTAAAGGAAGAAAATTTTGATAAAGAGATATATGAAAAATATTTACTATTAAAAGGAAAATTTGTAAAAGTTAAAACTCTTGATAAAACCTTTTCTGGAATAGTTTTAGGAGTATCTAATCAAGGAGAGTTAATTTTAAAAACAGATCAAGAGCTTATTAAAATTTTAGAAGGAGAGGTTATTTTTTGGGAAAAATAATTTTTCTATTTTTACTTTTGTTTTTCATAAAAATAGCTTATTCAAAATCTATAAGTTTAGATTTAACAAATGCTACTTTTTCTCAAGTTTTACAAATTCTATCTAAGAAATATAACTATAATTTTATATTAGATAGCCAAATTTTATCTAATAAAAGTTATTATCTAAAAGTAGAGAATATAAGTTTAAATACTCTTTTAAACTATTTACTAAAAGATAGTCCTTATACCTATCAAATTATAAATAATACAATATTTCTTTATAAAAAGAAAGGTAAAGTAGAGAAACTTTGTAAAATTGCTTATACTTTTCAATACATTTCTCCAGAAAAGATTAAATTTCCAAAAGACTTTAAAATATCTTATTTAGGAAATAACAAAATTTATATTCAACTTCCTTGCACAGAAATTAACAAAACCTTAACTTTTTTAAGATTTTTAGATAAACAAGAAAAGCAATTTAAAATAAGTATAATATTTTTTAGTATCAATAATTTAAAAAGCTTAGAAAAAATATTTAATTTAGAACTTGAAAAAAAACCATTTTCTTTACAAGTTGATTCAGGATTTACAATAAAATTTTCAAGTTTAATTTCTCTAAACTACATCCTTACAAAATTAAGTTATTTAGAAAAACTAGGAGAAAGCAAAATATACTCTCATCAAAATCTAGTTTTAGTTGATGGGGAAGAAGGAAGCTTTTCCCAAGATTTTGTTTTAGATTATATGTATAAAGATGAAGATGGAAATGTTAAGATAAGAACCTATAAACTACCTTTGAAATTAAAATTAAAAGTAAATTCCTATAAAGACTTTTATAAAGTAAGTATTTCATTTACTAAATCTAGTTTAGACAGTTTATCAGATAGTTCTATTAGCTACTATACAAATACTTTAAAAAGCACTTTTTTCCTTTATCCAAATCAAATTCTTCTTATAGGGGGATTTGAAGTAAAAGAAGAAAGTCAGGAAAACTATAAAAATGGATTTTCCAAAGTACCTGTCTTAGGAAATTTATTTAAAAATGCTTTTTCAACATCTTCTCAAAAGAAGTTATTTATTCTTATAAAAGTTGAAGAAATATCTTAAGATTTCTATTTCTCAATTATTAAAAACTAGCTAAAAAATAAAGATTTTAGATAAGAGTAATAAAAGATGTGAAATGAACTGTGGATATAACAAATAAAAAATTTTTAAAAATTCTCACTTAGACTATGTAATTTTTTCCTATTAAGAATATAATTAAATTTAAACTAAAAATTTTGTGCTGAGGTAAATTCATGAGCAACTT
>DQVG01000015.1 GCA_015661865.1 Desulfurobacteriaceae bacterium | reverse complement strand
TTTCCTAGAATTTTCATCAAATTTTTCTATATTAGGATCTACTTTTACAAGCAAACTTTTTATATTCTTAAATAATCTTCCCTTTGGAATTGCTATTGTTATCATTTCCCTATTTTTCTTAGTTTTTCTAATTCTTCTTCTTTTTTTAAAATTTTTTCTATTTTTATTCCTAAAAGAGCAAGTTTTTGTTCAAAATTTTCATAGCCTCTTTCAATATGCTCAACATTTAATAAATAACTTTTACCTTCAGCAGAAGCACAAGCTAAAACCAAAGCTGCTCCTGCTCTTAGATCCGAAGCTTCAACAACGGCGCCAGTTAATTTTTTTACTCCATGAACTAAAGCAGTATTTTTCTCAACGGAAATATTAGCCCCAAGTCTTATAAATTCATTGACGTGCACAAATCTATTATCAAAAATATTTTCCCTAATTACAGAGCATCCTTCAGCTTTTAAACAAGCCGCCATTACGATAGGTTGCATATCCGTTGGAAATCCTGGATATTCTTCTGTGGAAACTTCAATTCCTTTAAGTCTTTTATTTTTTTTCACATAAATTGTCCCTATATCTTCGTATTCATCATACTTCATCTCTAAGCCCATTTCTTTAAACTTTTTCAAAATACTTTCCATATGACAAATAGGAGCATCCTTTATTGTAATTTCTCCATCTATTGTAGCAGCTAATCCTAAAAAAGTTCCAGCTTCAATTCTATCGGGTATAATTTTTACGTGAAAAGAAGATAGCTCATCGACGCCCTTTATCTTTATAACCGACGTACCTTCCCCTTCTATTTTTGCCCCAGCTTGTCTTAAAGCTTTTACAAGCTCTACAACCTCAGGTTCTTGAGCTGCATTTTCTATAATAGTAGTTCCTTTTGCTAAAACCGCAGCTAAAATTGCGTTTTGGGTTCCTCCAACAGTTTTTTTTGGAAAAGTTATAGTAGTACCTTTTAGTCTATCTTTTACCTGAGATTTTATATATCCATGGTTTACATCAATCTCAGCTCCAAGTTTACTCATAGCCATAAGATGTAAATTTATAGGACGGGGTCCTATAGAACATCCCCCGGGTAAATATACAAGAGCTCGTTTATATTTACTTAAAAATGGGCCTAAAACTAAAATGGAAGCTCTCATTTTTGATACAATTTTATAAGGTGCAATTGTGGGACAATCTTGAGGAGGATCAATTTCTATTATTTTTTCTTTTTTGTTCCAATTTACTTTAGCTCCACAAGCTAAAAGAAGTTCAACAGTTGTTTTTACATCTTCTATCTCGGGAACATTGTCAATTATACACTTTTCATTGCATAAAAGGGTTGCTATCAGAATTGGTAAAGTAGCATTTTTAGAGCCAGATACTTTAACATTTCCAAAAATGCTGGGGGTGTGTTCAATTATATATATTTTTTCCATTTAAAGCATCCTTTTTGATTTCATTTGAATAAAGTTTAGAAGAAAAATATACTATATTATATCACTTAATAGTTTATCTTCAGCTTGATTTCTAAAAAAGAATGGTTTAATTTTATACCAAAACTGTTTTAAAAGGAGGAAAAATTATGTTAAAACGTTTTATAAATTTAGAAGAAATATCTTCCGACTCCCCTTTAAAAATAAAAACAAAAGTTCCAGCTAAATTTGTAAACTTACCTCAAGAGGAAGGAAAAGCTGTTTCAGATTTTGATTTAGAAGTTACAATTTTTAAATCTGGAAGTGGTTATGATATTGTAGGAAGATATAAGGGGAAAATAAAGGCAGTATGTGCTAGATGTGGAAGTGAATTTGAAAAAGATGTAAAAGATGAGTTTCATTATGCTTTAATGCCCTTATCTGCTGCAGGTAAAGGAGGAGATATATCCCACGAGGATATGGATATTAAATTTTCTAATGAAAAGATTTTAGATCTTCATGAAGTTTTAAGAGAACAAATTTTACTTCATTTACCATCTAAGATGCTTTGCCCTGAATGTCCGGAAGACAAGGATTTTATATCTTATGTAGAAGAGGAGCTTTAAAAATTGATATAATATGCTCCAAATTTTTCAGCCAAATATCTTTTTTTAAAAGGAGGAAATTAAAATGGCAGTTCCTAAAAGACGAGTATCTCGTACAAGAAGAGATAAAAGAAGAACTCATTGGAAAGCTAAAATGCCAACTTTAACGGTTTGTCCAAATTGTTATGAGCCCAAAAGACCTCATAGAATTTGCCCTTATTGTGGATATTATAAAGACTCAGAAGCTATTAACGTAAAAGTAAAGTAAGGGTGATATAGATGGCAATTGCTTTAGATGGCATGGGGGGAGACTTTGCCCCCCAAATTCCAGTAAAAGGAGCAGTTCTGGCTGCCCAAGAATTTAATGAAAAAATTTATCTTATTGGTCCGGAAAATATATTAAAAAAAGAACTAGAAAAGTATTCTTATCCAACTTCCTTAATAGAAATAGTAGATGCCCCAGATATTGTTACTATGGATGAAAAACCTTCGGTGGCTTTAAGAAAAAAAAAGAAGTCTTCTATTCATATAGGAGCAAAACTTGTAAAAGATAATCTAGCCGATGCTTTTGTTTCCGCAGGAAATACTGGGGCAGTAATGGCTATTTGTACATTTATTTTAAAAATTTTACCTGGAATTTCTAGACCAGCAATTACAGCCATCTTACCAAATCTTAAGCACAAAACCGTTTTATTAGATGTGGGTGCTAATGTAGATTGTAAATCTAGATACTTAGTAGAATTTGCTTTAATGGGAGAAGCTTATGCAAGGTATGCCTTAAATTTAAATCCACCTAAAGTAGGAATATTAAATGTAGGAGAGGAAAAAACTAAGGGAAACGAGCTTACAAAGGATACTTATAAACTTTTAGAGGAACTAAAAAAACATGGTTTTCCATTTTTTGGAAATGCCGAAGGGAGGGATGTTTATAGTGGAAAGTTTGATGTTATTGTTTGTGATGGTTTTGTAGGTAATGTAGCTTTAAAAATGAGTGAAAGTTTAGCAAAGATAGTTTTAAAAATTTTAAAAGAGGAAATTCAGAAGTCTTTTTTAGGTAAGTTAGGATCTATTTTTTTAAGGTCAGCCTTTAAAAACTTTAAAAAAAGAACGGATTATGCTCAGTGGGGTGGAGCTCCTTTACTAGGTTTAAACTATCCTGTTATAATAGCTCATGGTTCTTCAAATGAAATTGCTATCAAAAATGCAATTTTAAGAGCTAAGGAATTTAAATCTGCGTCCGTAAATGATCATATATTAGAAAATGTAGAAAAATACATTCCAATATTAAAGGAACTTTTGTAAATAGAGGCCAAACAAAATGAAAATATTAACTTGCGGGGCATATATTCCCAATAAGGTCTTAACTAACTTAGACTTAGAAAAAATCGTAGATACAAGTGATAAATGGATTAAAGAAAGAACCGGAATAGAGGAAAGAAGAATAGAGGAAGAAAAATCCACGGCTTCCATGGCTTTAGAAGCTTTAGAAAATGCTTTATCAAAGGTGGATAATCCCAAAAATATATTGGAAAATACGTTAGGAATAATAGTAGCAACCTCCACCCCAGATTATCTTTTTCCTTCTACGGCTTGCTTGGTTCAGGGTAAGCTGATAGAAAAGTATAATCTTAAAAATCCTCCCCAAGTTTGTTTTGATATCCTGGCAGCTTGTTCTGGTTTTATCTATGCTATTTATAATGCTTATAATCTTTTGAAGCATTCAGAAAAAAAGTATTTTATAGTTATAGGTAGTGAAAAATACTCTAAGATAATAAATTGGAAAGACAGAACAACTTGCATCCTTTTTGGAGATGCGGCAGGTTGTACTATTTTAGAAAAAGGAGATCAAGATAATTTTCTATCCTTTGATATTGGCTCAGATGGTAGGTATAAAAATTTGTTGTATGTTCCTTGTGTGGATGATCAAGATAAGTATTTAAAAATGAAAGGTAATGAGGTATTTAAAATAGCTATTAGGAGCTTAAGTTCTTCCATTTTAAAAGTTTTAAAAAAAGCTAATAAAAAGCCTGAGGATATTTCATATGTTATTCCTCATCAAGCTAATATTAGAATTTTAAAATTAGTTGCTGAAAGAACTAAAATACCTTTGGAAAAGTTTTTTATAAATATAGAAAGGTTAGGTAATACCTCTGCTGCATCTATTCCAGTAGCTATGAACGAAGCTATTGAAAAAAATTTAATAAAAAGAGATGATTTAATACTTCTTACAGCTTTTGGAGGGGGGTTTACTTGGGGTAGTATTTTACTAAAGTTTTAAATATCAGTATTTTGAATATTCCCTTCTTATTTATGGTCTAAATTTATTTTGTTTAAAACTTTAAGTTCGAAAGGGGGATAGTTTATGTTTAAAACAAAAATTACAGAGGTTTTAGAAATAAAATATCCAATCTTTCAAGGGGCGATGGCTTGGATATCGGATGCAAAATTAGCCGCTGCAGTTTCGAATGCTGGAGGATTAGGAATTATAGCAGGGGGAGGAAGGTCAGCCGAGGATTTAAGAGAGGAAATAAGAAAATGTAAAGAACTCACAGACAAACCCTTCGGTGTAAATGTAATGCTTATGATGCCTAATGCAGATGAAATTATGCAAGTTGTTTTAGAAGAAAAAGTAGCTGTAGTAACTACGGGAGCAGGAAATCCAGGAAAGTATATTCCAGCATTTAAAGAAGCTGGAATTAAAGTAATTCCAGTAGTTGCTTCTGTTGCTCTTGCTAAAAGAATGGAAAGGGTAGGTGTGGATGCTATCATTGCTGAAGGTACGGAATCTGGGGGACATATAGGAGATATAACTACTTTTACTTTAGTTCCTCAAGTAGTAGATGCAGTAAATATCCCAGTAGTAGCTGCCGGAGGAATTGCAGACGGCAGAGGTTTTGTAGCAGCTTTAGCTTTAGGAGCCGAAGGAGTTCAAATCGGGACAGCTTTCTTAGCGGCAAAGGAATGTAATATTCATCCAAACTATAAAAATAAACTTTTAAAAGCTAAGGCGGCCGATATTGATGTATCTGGTAGAGTCTTAGGTCATCCAGTAAGGTGTATTAGAAATAGACTTACTCGGGAGTTTAATAAGTTAGAAGAAATGGTTTATATGACTAAAGTCCTTTCAAAATTAGGGTTCTCAAAAGAAGATTTAATTAAACTTGCTCAAGAAAAAGGTTTAGATGTAGAGCAAGTAAAAAAAGCTTGGATAACAAAAGATGATCTAGAAGAATTTGGAAGAGGTCGTCTTAAAGCTGCAGCTCAGGATGGAGATATAGAATGGGGAAGTTTAATGGCCGGCTATAGTATAGGTCTTGTTAATGAAGAAAAAACGGTAAAAGAAATTATAAATGACATAATTTCCCAAGCTAAAGAAACTTTAAATTCTTTATGTTCAAGGTTTTCTTAAATTTAGATAAATAATTTTAAAATGGAGCTAAGAAAAATGAAATTTGGATTTATATTTCCAGGTCAAGGTTCTCAATACTTAGGAATGGGGAAAGATTTTTATGAAAAATATCCTTTGGCCAAAGAAATGTTTGAAAGGGCCGAAACTTTAATAAAAATTCCCTTAAAAAAAGTTATTTTTGAAGATGAAACTATGCTTAATAATACAAAATATACTCAACCCTCTATATTTCTAATTTCTGCAATTATTTTAAATATCTTAGGTCTAGAATATACCTTAGAAAAATCTCCAAGTATAGTAGCTGGACACTCTCTTGGAGAATGGACCGCTACTTTAGCAGGTGGAGCTTTAACTTTTGATGATGCTTTAGATTTAATTTTTTATAGAGCTAAATTTATGGATGCCGCAGCTCCTAAAGGTTTTGGGGGAATGACAGCTTTAATTGGACCTCCAAAATTGGAAAATAAATATTCCTTTTATAATATGGTGAAAGAGACCTTGGAAGAAGAAAATAAGGAAGTTTATATAGCTA
>DQVG01000065.1 GCA_015661865.1 Desulfurobacteriaceae bacterium | reverse complement strand
TAGCATCTACTCCAGAAATAATGCCAGCTATTAAGAATAATGAAGGTTTAAGATCCATTTTAAAAAGTAGACTTGTAAAAATTCCTGGAGATGTTTTTAATTATTTACTTAGTCAAGTTGAAGTAGATGAAGAAATTAAACAAGTTCTTATAGATTTAAGAGGATAATAATGAGTGAAAAAAAAGAAAGTTCTAAAGTAAAGTCCACTATTAAATTTGTTTTTTCTCCCCTATTATATTTGGGAAAATCTTTAATGTATTTTATATTATTTGGGATTTATCTTTTTATTTTAGGTAGTTTATTTAGCGGTTATTTTCAAAGTAATTTAACTAACCTTAAACCTCATGGTTATATAATTGCAAAAATAAAATTTGAAGGTTTAATAACAGATTTTTCCGCCAAAGATTTAATAGAAAAATTAAAAAAGGCTGAAAGTTATAATCAAACTAAAGCAATATTACTTGAAATTAATTCTCCCGGAGGAGCAATAGGACCTACCCAAGAGATATACTATGAACTTTTACATATAAAAAAGAAAAAACATATTCCAATTGTTGTTTATTTAAAGTCCATTGCAGCTTCAGGGGGTTACTATATTTCCTTACCTGCAGATAAAATAGTTTCTTTACCAGGAACTATAACCGGAAGTATTGGGGTTTACACTCAATGGACTTATTTAGGAAAACTTTTAGATAAATTAGGTATAGAAACAAAAATAATAAAAGCAGGTAAATATAAAGATATTTTTAACCCCTTTTCAAAACCAACCTCTGAAAAAATACAAATTATAAATCAAACTGTTCAAGATTTTTATAATCAATTTTTAGAAGCTGTTTCAAAACATAGAAATATTCCTTTAGAAAAAGTTAAAACTTTAGCCGAAGGAAGGATATATACCGGAAACCAAGCTCAAAAACTTGGATTAGTGGATTATGTAGGAGACTATTATTTTGCTGTTAATCTAGCAAAAAAACTTTCCAACGCTACAAATGCTAAAGTATTTGAAATAAAAATAGTAAAACCTCCTTTTTACTATATCTTTGAGGAAGGAAAAGGATTGCTTAAAAAGGTTGTAAATTTGATATATGGAAAAAATGGGGTTGAAATTATTTATTAATTGTAATTTTTGCTAATATTTTTATTAATTTTAAATTCTAAAACTTTATCTTTTCCCCAAGTAATTTTTAAAGCTTCGGTTGGACATGCATCTTTACATTCAAAGCAGTTCCAACAATGGATTCCTTCACTATTTCCTATAGAAGGTTTAATGTCTAAAGGGCATCTTTGATCACATAGTTTACAATTTATACATTTGGTAGAATCATATTCAATAACAAGTTTTCTATTTTTTCCAAAAAGAGCCAGAAGAGCACCTAATGGACATAGATATCTGCAAAAAAATCTTTTAGTCAGTAAATTTAAAAGTAAAATAATTAAAACTATACCTATTTCTATTGTAATAATTTTATAAAACACATAAAGCATAATCTCTCTACCAACTAATGCAGGAGGAGACCACCAAACAAATAGAGGGTAACCAATAATTAAAGTAAAAATTATTTCTGCTATTAAAGCAAACCAAAGAATATATTTAGGTAAAGTAATAAAATTTCTTTGATATTTTAATTTTTTGGAAAAAATACCTATAATTTTATCGGTTAATTCAGAAAGAAAACTTATGGGACATACCCAACTACAAAAGACTCGACCTAAAAGAGATGCTAATATTATAGGAAATAGCATTCCTATTATAGCAGTTAAGTATATACTTTTAGAGGTTAAAATACTTTCAATTCCTTCCAAAGGAGATACTATAAAAAAATTTCCAACAGCAAAAGATTGATACCAACCTTGAATAAAGGTAATACCATACTTATAAATAAGTATAGGATTTATAACTATTAAAAAAAAGAAAAAAGTCAAAGATATATATCTATAAAAGGTTATTCTTTTATAAAAGGGCTTATTCATTTTCTTCCTCTAAGTATCTTTGGATTGTTTTTTTCCCTTATAAATTCTTACTGGCATTATATATATTGCTTTTTTTCCCTTATTTTTAGGATAAGTATCAGCTATACATGAATAAGCACAAATTCCACAACCTGTACAGTAATTTTCATCTATATAAGGTCTCATGTGAAGGTCTAATTTTAAAGCCTTTCCAGAAAAAGGGCAAACATTAAAACAGGTTTTACACATCATTCCAGTTTCATACATATTCCAAGTAACACAAGTAACTTTGTCAATAACTGCAATACCCATTTTAACTTCTTCTTTTTCACAAGGTATTAAAGCCCCTGATGGGCAAACTTCTACACATTTCATACATAAATAACAAGGTTTTTCTAAAATGTTTATATAAGGAGTAAATGTAAAAATTCCAGCTTCTTTTATATCAAAAAATTTTATGGATCTATAAGGACAAACTTCTCCACATCTTCCACAGCGTATGCAACGCTTAGCAAATTCTCTTTCATCCACTGCTCCGGGAGGTCGTAAGATATTTACTCTTATTGGAGATTTTGCAATACTATTAGGATTTTTTAATTTATTTAAAATTTCTTTTTTATCACAACTAAATAAAGTACCTGATATAAAAGTGCTTAAAGTTACTTTT
>DQVG01000098.1 GCA_015661865.1 Desulfurobacteriaceae bacterium | reverse complement strand
TGAAATTTCTAAGTCAAAGAAAGAAAAAGCTACTGCTTAAGAAAGGAGGTTATAAATGTTAGATGAAAAAAATTATGTACCTCGTTTAAAAGAAAGATATTATAAAGAAGTAGTTCCTACTTTAATGAAAAAATTTGGATATAAAAATATTATGGAAGTTCCTAAGATTACAAAAATTGTTGTTAATATGGGAGTAGGAGAAGCAACGAAAGATGCTAAGGCATTAGAAAGAGCTATGGAAGATTTAGCAGCTATTACTGGTCAAAAACCTCAAGTAAGAAGAGCGAAAAGAAGTGAAGCTGGGTTTAATTTAAGAAAGGGTATGCCAATTGGGGCTAGAGTAACTTTGAGAAAAGATAGAATGTGGGAATTTTTAGATAGATTAATTTCAATGGCTTTACCCCGTATGAGAGACTTTAGAGGAATTTCTGAAAAATCTTTTGATGGAAAAGGTAATTTTAACTTTGGAATTCCAGAGCAGACTGTTTTTCCTGAGATTGATTATGATAAAGTAGATAGAATTCGGGGAATGGATATTGCGATTGTAACTACTGCTGAAACGGATGAAGAAGCTTATGAGCTTTTAAGATTATTAGGATTCCCATTTAGAAATATGCATCGTAAAGAAAAGGAGGCTAAATAATGGCAAGAAAGGCTCTTATTGTTAAAGCTTTGTATAAAGAACCTAAATATAAAACAAGAAAATACAATCGTTGTCCTCTTTGTGGAAGAGCTAGAGGGTACATTCGTAGATTTGGAATGTGTAGACTGTGTTTTAAAAAATATGCTCTTCAGGGTTTAATTCCTGGAGTTAGAAAGGCAAGCTGGTAAAGAAAGGAGGGTTAGGTCATGCCAATGACAGATACTGTTGCGGACTTCTTAATCCGTTTAAAAAATGCTTCTATGGTTAGAAAGGAATGGGTTGATGCTGACTATTCATCTATAAGAGAACAGTTAGCTAAATTATTAAAAAATGAAGGATATATCATAGATTATAAAGTTTTTGAAGTTCCTTTTGAAAAATACTTAAAAAAACCTTATTCTAAAATTATTTTTGAAAAATTTAAAACTACAGAAATGTCTCAAGTTCCTTTGGATAAATTACAATCCATAGACTGGAGTGAATATTTAAAAGATGGATACTCTTTGGATAATGTTCCAAAAAGAAAGTTTATTAGAGTATTTTTAAAATATGGTCCTCAAGGTGAAAGAGTTATAAGAGAAGTTAAAAAAGTTTCTAAACCTGGTAGAAGAATTTATGTTGGAAAGGATGAAATACCTCTTGTTAGAGCTGGGTTAGGAACAGTTATTTTATCAACTAACAAAGGGCTTTTACCTGGTTATCAAGCTAGAAAACTAGGTATTGGTGGAGAAGTAATTTGTTTTATTTGGTAAGAAAGTTACTTTAGGGAGGGACTTTAAAAATGTCTAGAATTGGAAAATTACCTATAGATTTACCCCAGGGTGTAGAAGTTAAAATAGAACCTGGAAATTTAGTTACGGTTAAAGGTCCAAAAGGATCTTTATCTTTTAAATTTCATCCGAAAATGGAAATAAAAATAGAAGATAACAAAATTATCGTAAATAGACCTAGTGATGAGAAGTTTTTCAAAGCTCTTCACGGTACAACAAGAGCTGTTTTAGCCAATATGGTTCATGGGGTTACAAAAGGTTGGCAAGTTACCTTAGAAATTAAAGGTATTGGATATAGGGCGAAAAAGAAAGGAAATGTTTTAGAACTTAATGTAGGTTATTCCCATCCTGTTGAATATAAAATTCCGGAAGGAATTGATATAGAACTTGAAGGTGATACTATTATTCATGTAAAAGGAATAGATAAACAAAAAGTTGGTCAGGTAGCAGCTGAAATTAGAGCTATTCGTCCCCCAGATCCTTATAAAGGGAAAGGTATTAAATACAAAGATGAAGTTCTTAAGCTTAAACCTGGTAAAGCTGCTGCTGGTAAAAAATAATTAAGGGGTGAAAAGCAATGGCAAAATTAACTAAAAGAGCAAAAAGACTTCGTAGACATAAAAGAGTACGTAAGAAAGTTTTTGGGACCGCTGAAAGGCCAAGACTTTGTGTATATAAATCTTTAAGACATATGCATGTTCAAATCATAGATGATTCCGCTTTTGATGGTCAAGGACATACCTTAGTATCAGCTTCTACCTGTGAGCCTGAAATAAGAGAGAAAATTAAAGATATGACGAAAACCGAAGCTGCAAAGTATATTGGTCAAGTAATTGCTCAAAGAGCTTTGGAGAAAGGGATAAAAAAAGTTGTTTTTGATAGAGGTGGTTTTAAATATCACGGTCGTATTAAGGCTGTGGCTGAAGGTGCAAGAGAAGCTGGTTTAGAATTTTAAAGGGGGTTTTGGAGTTATGCTTTTAAAGAAAAATAAACAATTTATAGATCCAAATAAAGTTGGAGAGCTTAAAGAAAGACTTATTCATGTAAATAGAAACGTTAGAGTTACAAAAGGTGGTAAAAGATTATCTTTTACTGCCTATGTGGTTGTTGGTAATGGAAAAGGAGTTGTAGGTTTTGGAAGAGGAAAGGCTTTGGAAGTTCCAGATGCTATTAGAAAAGCTGTAGAGGATGCTAAAAAGAATTTAATAAAGGTTCCTGTTATAGATGGAACTTTACCTCATGAAGTAATTGGACATTATGGAGCTGGAAAAGTTTTAATGAGACCAGCTTCCCCAGGTACTGGAGTTATTGCATCTGCGCCTGTTCGTGCAGTTTTAGAACTTGCTGGAGTAAAGGATGTTCTTACCAAAAATTTAGGTTCCACTAATCCTCATGTTGTAGTAAGAGCAGTTATAGAAGGTTTGAAAGATTTAACTACTCCGGAAGAAGTTTCTACATTAAGAAATATTCCTGAATCTGAAATTATTAAGCGTTGGCGTCTTCCTGGGAGAGGTCCAAAATTTTTAAAGAAAGCTTGGGAAGAAGCTAAGCGCACGGAGGA
>DQVG01000026.1 GCA_015661865.1 Desulfurobacteriaceae bacterium | reverse complement strand
CTTGTAAAATTTTTGCAGGTATAACAATCACATTCTGGATCTAAGGGAGTATAATCTTCTTTATATTTTGCAGACTTTATATTTATTTTTCCATAAGAAGTATAAAGGGTTCCGTTCCTAGCTGAACGAGTAGGTAATATACAATCAAAAAGATCTACGCCTTTTTCTACAGCATAAATAAGATCTTCAGGTTTTCCTATTCCCATAACATATCTTGGTTTTTCTTCCGGAAGCATAGGAGCAAATTTTTTTATGATGTGATACATTATTGTTTTTGGTTCTCCTACCGAAAGTCCTCCTAGGGCATAACCTTCAAAAGGTAATTTTATGGTTTCTTTTAAAGAAAGTTCTCTTAAATCATCATATACTCCTCCTTGGATAATTCCAAACAAAGCTGTTTCTTTAGACGTTCTTGCTTCTAAACTTTTTTTGGCCCATTTTAAAGTTCTTAAAGTGGATTTTTTTGTATATTCATAATCTGCAGGATACGCAATACACTCATCTAAGACCATGCCTATATCTACCTTTATTCTTTCTTCAAATCTAACTATATCTTCTGGAGTTAAAAATCTAATAGATCCATCTAAATGATTTTTAAATTCTATCCCTTCATCAGTTATTTTTACAAAGTCAGATAAAGAAAAAACTTGAAATCCCCCACTATCTGTAAGTATAGGTCCATAATCCCAAGAGATAAATTTATGTATCCCTCCAGCTTTTTCTATTATATCTATCCCAGGTCTTAAATATAAGTGGTATATATTAGAAAGAATTAATCTATATCCCATTTTCTTAATAACATCCCAAGTTAAACCTTTAATAGCCCCGCAAGTGGCCACAGGCATAAAGGCAGGAGTTAAAGTATATCCATGAGGGGTTTGAATAACTCCTACTCGAGCCTGGGAAGTTTTACTTTGTTTTATTATTTTAAAATTAAATTCCATAAACTCCTCCTTTATTTATATTACTTACCTTCTACATAAAACTAACAAAAAAATATATAACAAAAATAGGGTATTATATTAAAGAAAACAACTACCTTACGATTAATTTCTGTAAAATATTTTTTATATTTATACTTATAAAAATTTGTGAGGATAACTTAAATGAAAGTTGTAGCATTTGTTCCGGTAAGACTTTCATCTTCTAGGCTCCCAGAAAAACACTTAAAGTACATTGGAGATAAAAAACTTCTTGAATGGAACTTACTTAGCTTGCTAGAATCTAAAGAGATAGATGAAATTGTTATTGCTACTTGCAAAGAAGAAAAAAATTTAAAGCTCAAAGATTTTTTAAAAGAGTTTATAGAAAAATACTCTCCCCAAAAAAAAATATCTCTTTATTTTTATGAAGGAGATATAGATGATGTTGTAGGAAGGCTAACTCAAGCTTCCCGGGAATTTAAAGCTGATATTTGTGTTTTAGCTTCTGGAGATTGTCCAAGATTTGATAAGGAAGCTTTAGATACTTTAATATCTTTTTTAAAGAAAAATAAAGATAAGAATATAGCTTATTTTGATGAAAAAAATTCTTTAGAAGGAATTATAGTATGTCGCCAAGAAGTTTGGGAAATAGGAGATAAATACTCTGATACTCCAGAGCTTCGAGAACATCAATTTCCGGTTTTTAAATACAAAAGGGAAGCGAAAAAATTTTTAAAGCCTTTAATTTTACCTACTCCAAAGTATTTAAAAGAAGTCATTCATAGAATGTCTATCGATACCCCTTCAGATTTAGAGTTTCATAATAAAGTTTATGAAATTTTAAAAAGGCAAGGAAAAAAATACACCTTAAAAAATATTTTAAATCTTTTAAAAGAAAAACCGGAGCTTAAAAATATAAATGCTCATGTTTATCAAAAAGGACTTTATGATAAGACTTTTTATGTATATGTTCCAGATTATATAAAGAAAAATGAAAAAGTTATAAAAAGATTTATAGAAGAAAAAGGATTTGGAATTAAAGATATTAGTTTGCAAAATTTTTATATTACTTTTAAACAAGAAAATATATACGATGCCTTTCCAACTTTTGAAATTTATAAAGATAAAGTTTATTTATACTTTAGAAGGGGTTTAAAGGATAAATCTTATATACATGGAAGCTTTGGGAAAGTATTTTATAAAGAAATTCCTTTAGAATTTCTTTTAGAAGGTAAAGAAAAAGATATTTTAAAAATAAGAGAAAATCTTGTTTTTGAAAGTGAAAATGAATTAGATGCCATTCTTTCAAATCCTAAAAAAGATATTTATATTTTGGCTACTCGAGAAGTTAAAAGTAATACTCAGACTTCTTATTTGAGTATTTCTGATAAACCTCTTTTTAAAGAGAGAAAAGAAATAAAGATAAAGGATTTAAATTTACTTATATTTTATGGAAAGGTTATTTATGATAAAAAATTTAACTTTATACTCCCAGCTTATGGAATTTTAAAAGGGGAAAAAGAAACTGTTCCTATTTTCCTTTTTACAAAAGATTTTGAAAGCTTTGACTTTACTTTTATTAAAGATAAAGAAGGGATTTTTAATGAAAGCTCTATAGTAAAGTTTAAAGATACCTTTTATATTTTTGTACGCAGAGATGATAAGCCTTATGGAATTTATTTATTTAAAACAAAAGATTTTATTAATTTTGAAAAGATAAAGCTTTTTTCAGAAGCTCAAGCTCCAATGGCTATTTTAGACAAAGAAAACATATTATTTTCATATAGATATTTACCTTTTGAAAATATTTACTTTTTAGCCTTATCGGATCTTAAAAGCTATGATAAAAAAAGAGTTTTAGTAGATATCTATTTTGAAAATGGATATGGAAACTTTTTTGATGGAGCCTATAGTGATTTGAAAGTTTTTAATGATAAACTTTTAATTATTTATTACTTAAGTGATATTTTTGGAAATACTTTTTTGAAAGGAGCTACTTTAAAGTTTTAAAATAATTTATCGATAATATTTTTAAAGAGACTAAAATAATTATAAATAAAGAGGATAAAAATGTTACAATCTTTATTTACGGCGGCCACTGGATTAAAGACTTATAAAAAGGCTACAGATGTTATTTCGACTAATATAAATAATGTAGCTAATCCAAACTATAATAGAGAAGATATATCTATAATAGATTTACCTAAAGGTGGAGTAGCTTTAGGTAGTATAAAAAGAGCTTTTAATAAGTATTTATTTTTACAATATGTAAAAAATACATCATCTTTAAAAGACTTAGAAATAGAAAAATTTTATTTAGAAAATGTTGAACAAACTTTTGATGATATTAAAGGGCTTGGGATTTTAAAAGAACTTGGGAAATTTTTTGATGCTTGGCAGGATGTAGCAAATGATCCAGATGATATTACAAATAGGGAAAATTTAATATTAACTACCAAACTTTTACTAGATAAATCCAAACAATCTTATCAAATTTTAATCGACAATCAAACCGACATTTGGGAAAATATAAAAAATAATGTAAATATCTTAAATGATAAACTAAAGACCTTAGCTAAAATAAATGTGAAACTTAATTCAGTTCCAAATGATCCATCTTTATTAGATAAAAGAGATAAACTTATCAAAGAAATTTCAGAGTTAATAAATGTAAATGTTACTCTAGATGATAAAGGCAAAGTTTATCTAACTACTACTAAAGGAATTCCTTTAGTGGAAGATAAAAATGCATTTTTATTTTATGTGGATATTCCAAATAAAGTAAAGGATTTTACAAACAATAGATATATTTATAATTTTATGGATAATATCAATTTAATAAAAGGTGGAAAGCTTGGAGGTTTAGCTAAATCTTATTTAAAGATAGAGGATTATAAAAAGAAATTTTCCTCCTTTTTAACCAACTTAGTAGAAAACGTAAATAAAGTATTTGCATATGATAGTAATGGAAATGCTCCTTATGCTTTAAATTCAGATGAGCAAGCTATTCCCTTTTTCTCTTCTTCTTTACCTATGACTTTGCAGAGTTTAGATGTAAAAGATGAATATAAAGTAAAGTGGGATGATTTAAAAACTAAATCGGTTATTTCAGATTCCAATGGAAAATTATCTTTAAGTATTAGTATTGCAAATCAAGGCTTGTATGAAAT
>DQVG01000109.1 GCA_015661865.1 Desulfurobacteriaceae bacterium | reverse complement strand
TAAATTTAAAAATTAAATTAATATATAATTTTATATTATAATAATTTTACTAAAAATATATATTTATAATATATTTATATTAGCAAGCTTTTGAATAAAATACAATATTTCTTTTGATAAAGGAAACATCATAAAAATATACTAGTCCCATAATAAATTTTGAAATTATGTGAGGAAAATGAGATTAGCTATTTGTCCCTTTTGCGGAGTAGGTTGTGAGCTTTTAGTTGATCCCAAGAGTAACAAAATAAAATCGGTTTCCGGGATATCTAGCAAAGGAAAGTTATGTCTAAAGGGTGTGTATTCAAACAGATTTATAAACAGCCCTAATAGATTAATAGGAAGCTATATCTCAGAAAAATTTTTAAAAAATTTACCAAATTCTTTAAAAAAAGAAATTAAAATACAAGAAAAAGTAAAACTGAGGCAAAGTTATTTTTATAAAATATCTTATGAAGATGCAGCTTTTATAGTAGCAGAAAAAATCAAAGAGATAAAAGAAAAATATAATCAAAATGCTTTTGGTTTTATAGGTGGAGCTAGAACAAATTGTGAAAGTGTTTATTTGTTTCAAAAGTTTGCTCGGGAGGTTATAAATACTAATAATATAGATAATTGCGCTCGAGTTTGTCATTCTCCATCCTTAAAGGGACTTTATGATATTTTTGGAACGGGAGCTTCAAGCATATCTTATAAAGATTTAGAGGATACCCAAGTCATTTTTATTATAGGAGCAAATCCAGCTGAGGCTCATCCGGTAATTTTCCAAAGGATTTTAGAAGCAAAGAAAAAAAAAGATATAACTCTTATTTGTATAGATATTATAAAAACAAAAACTTATCAAAAAAGTGATATAAAAATATTAATACCTCCTTTGTTTAATATACCTTTTTTAAGACTTATAGCCTTTCATATTTTAAGTAAAAATCTTTCCCAAAAAAATTTTTTAGAAACAAAAACTAGAAACTATAAAAAATATTTTGAAATTGTTAAAAAAGAAAAAGATCTTTTACTTGCCTTTTTTAAAAAATATGCTCCTCATTTGATTTCTATATCCGAAAAACTTGCTCAGATAATATCTCAAAAAAGAACTTGTTTTTTATGGGGTTTAGGAGTAAGTGAACATAAGTTTGGTAGTAATACCGCTATGGAAATTGCTCATCTTTCCTTACTTACAGGTAATATAGCTAAAAAAGGGGCTGGAGTTATGCCCCTAAGAGGTCAAAATAATGTTCAAGGTGCTTGTGATATGGGAGCTTTACCAAACTACTATCCAGGATATAAAGAAATTCCTAAAGAAAAAGAAGGTTTAAAAACTCCCGAAATGATAAGAGCTTGTTTAGAAGGAAAACTTAAGTTTCTTTGGGTTATGGGAGAAGATCTTCTTCATAGTCATGCAGATATAGATCTTATAGATAAAGCTTTAGATAATTTAGAGATTCTTGTAGTAAATGATATTTTCCCGGTAAAAATCATAGACAAAGCCGATATTGTATTTGGAGTTAAAAGCACTTATGAAAAAGATGGAATATATATAAACGCAGAAAGAAGAGTTCATCTTTCAAAGGCTGTATATGAAAATAACTTTTTACTAGATGATTGGGAAGTAATTCAACTTGTAGAAAATAAGTTGCAAAATGGTTTTTCTTATAAATCTTCAAAAGAAATTTGGAAAGAAGTTTCTCATAAAGTTAAAATTTTTAAAGATATTACTTATGACCTTTTAGAAAGGGATCTTTTAAATCCTCCTTCCTGGCCGGGTAAAGAAAATCTTTTTGAAGATGGATTTTTTACAAAAGATAAAAAAGCCCACTTTATGCCTTTTTCTATAAAAAAAATTCTTTCTTATATCAACGAAAAATATAATAATTTATCTAAAGATGAGTTTATACTAACTACTACAAGAATTTATGAGCACTATAATATATGTTCCCAAACTTTAAATATAGAGCCTTTAAAAAAATATAAAGGAAAAATATATACTATCTTAGCGTCAGATAAAGATAAAGATAAGTTTAAAAATACGGTTTATCTTTATGCCAATGGAAAAAAAGTAGGACCTTTTAAAGTAGAGTTTACAAGTAAGGTCCCAAAAGGAATGCTTGTTGCTTACTTGCATCATCCTGAAATAAATAGACTTTTCAGTATGGAAGGAGATATTTATACCCTTACTTATGCCTTTAAATTTTTACCCGT
The DNA here is from genome assembly GCA_015661865.1 of Desulfurobacteriaceae bacterium. Classification (GTDB taxonomy): domain Bacteria; phylum Aquificota; class Aquificia; order Desulfurobacteriales; family DQVG01; genus DQVG01. Next base: position 793 of record DQVG01000109.1, on the reverse strand, counting down.
TAAAGTAAAGGAAATCTAATAAATCAAGGTATAAAATTTGAAAATTTTAATATAAAAATAAAGCATAAATAAAAATTACGAATTCAAAAGGAGAAAATATGGAAAAGCTAAGAGATCATCCTATTCTTCTTATGGCAAAAGGAGAAGCTCAAAAAGCCCTGTATACTCCAGTTTGGTTTATGCGCCAAGCTGGAAGATATCAAAAATCTTATCGGGAAATTAGAAGCAAAGTTTCTTCTTTTTGGGACCTTGTTAAAAATCCGGATTTAGCAGCAAAAGTAACTTTATTACCTATTTACGAATTTGATTTTGATGCAGCTATCTTATTTTCCGATATTCTAACAATTTTAGAACCTTTTGGTTTTAAGATAGAATTTAAAAATGGAATAAAAATAAATCCGGGGTTATATGATCTAACATCGCAAGAAATACAGCAGCTACTTAAAACATATGATGTAGCTACAAAAGTAGATTACGTATATGAAACTATAAGAAAAATTCTTAGTAAACTTGAGGATCGTCCTTTAATAGGATTTTCTGGAGCTCCATTTACCTTAGCTCTTTATTTAATTGAAGGTGGAAGCAGTAAAAAATATGAAAAAGTAAGAATATTTATGCATACGAGAAAAAAAGATTTTCACTATATAATGGATATTTTAAGCAAAACTGTAGAAAGTTATTTAGAAAATCAAATAAAAGCTGGGGTTCATTTAGTTCAAATATTTGACAGTTGGGCTGGAATTTTATCTGAAAAGGAATATGAAAATTATGTTTTTCCTTATACCGATAGAAT
>DQVG01000012.1 GCA_015661865.1 Desulfurobacteriaceae bacterium | reverse complement strand
TTATATTTTTTATTTCCTAAAATTACTAAGGCAATATTTTCGTTGGGATTAAAAAATATATTGATCTTATCAACCTCAATAAGATCATTTAGCTGATAATTAAACATTTAAAACCCCCTTTAAATAATATGGATAAGCTTCCTTTATCTTTACTTTATAGATATCAAAATCTATTTTCTTTTCACTTTCAAAAATAACTATCTTATTTTGAGGATTTCGACCTTCATATAAATATTTTTGATCTTGTTTTTCTATTTTTGTAATTAAAACAGGAGTTTCCTTACCTACGAAAGCTTTATTTTTTTCATATCCAATTTTTGAAATCAAGGAATTTAAAACTTGAAGTCTGTTTATTTTTTCTTCCTTGAAAACATTATCTTTTAAAAAAGTAGCTGCATAAGTATAAGGGCGAGGATTGTAAGCAAAAACAAAGCCCTGGTCATATCTTACTTTTTCTACTAAACTTAATGTTTCTTCAAAATCTTTTTCGGTCTCTCCAGGAAAACCAACTATAAAATCTCCACTAATAGATACATCTTTTATTTTTTCTTTTAAATAAAAGACTTTTTCTAAATACTCTTCTTTTGTATATCCTCTTTTCATAAGTTTTAAAATCTTATTACTTCCACTTTGGGGAGGGAGATGAACATAGGGCATAACTATTTCTTTTAAGTTATATAAAGTATCTATAAGTTTTTTTGAAAAACCTGCAGGGTGAGAAGTAACAAATCTAACTCTCTTTATTCCTTTTTTTAAAACATAATTTGATATATTTTCTAAAGCATTTTCAAAAGATATTTTTGTCTCTGGGCATTTATAAAAGTCTATATTTTGTCCTAAAAGTTGAATTTCTTTAATAAAAGGGTACTTTTCTAAAGTTTTATCTATTTCCTTTAAAATTAATGAAATTGGTTTACTTCTTTCTCTGCCTCGGACAAAAGGTACTATGCAGTAGGAGCAAAATCTATTACATCCAATTTGAATGGTTATATAGCTAATAGGTCCTTTTGGAGGGGAGGGATAAAAGGAAACTTTATTTTCTTCTTCTTTATAATTGTTCCAAATTTCAAAAACTCTTTTTCCTTTTTTAACCTTTTCTAAATAGTAAGGCAATAAATAGTAATTAAAAGTCCCAATAACAATATCTACATAAGGCATCTCCTCATAAATTTTTTTTCCTATTCTTTGAGGGACACATCCAAATATTCCTAAAATTAAGTTTTTTTCTTTTTTTAATTTTCTAAATTGACCTAAAAAAGATAAGGCTTTATTTTCTGGTTTTTCTCTTACTGTGCAGGTATCTACTAGGATAATATCAGCTTGGTAAGGGTCTTTGACTTCTTTTAAGTTTAAACTTTCTAAGATTGACTTTACCTTTAAACTATCATATTCATTCATTTGACATCCAAAAACCTTTATAAAAAATGTTTTCATTTTTGCACCTAAATAAATTTAAATTAAAGATTTGATTTATATGAAATACCTTCTTTAGGTCGTAAATTATAATAGAAAATAAGCACTTTAAGAAAAAAATATAGGATTACCTACGGGAAATTCAAGATTTAAGTTTTATCATTTTAATTGGATATATAGTTTTTGCAACCTAACATCTGTAACTTGCTTTTTTAAAAAAATTTTCCATTATATATAGAATAAGAATGTATATAAAAATTACTTTTAATGAGGTAAAAAATGAAAATAGTTGGCGGAAAGTATAAAGGTAAAGAAATTAAAAGTATTTCAAAATCAAAAGATAAAGAAGGGCTTTTAAGACCTACTATGGAAAAAGTTAGAAAAGCTTTTTTTGATATTTTGGGAGATACAATAGTAAATACTTACTTTTTAGATTTATTTGCTGGAACTGGGGCTGTAGGAATTGAAGCTTTGTCTAGAGGTGCAAAGAAAGTTGTTTTTGTAGAAAAAGATTCTAAATTTGCTCGTTTAATAAAGGAAAATTTAGAAAAGTTAAATATTCCCAAAGAAAAGTATGAAATAATAAATATGGATTTTAAAGAAGCTTTGGAGTATCTTGCAAAACGAGGAGATAAATTTGATTTTATTTACTGTGATCCTCCTTATGAAAGAAAGTATTATGAGGAAGTTATTAATCTGATAAAAAAAGGAAATTTATTAAATAAATATGGGATTCTTACTTTGGAAGATAGAAAAAAAAGACCGGTTATGCAAGATTATAAAAAAGATGTTGTAGAAACAAGAGAGTATGGAGCTACTCGTCTTATGTTTTTAAATTTTGATGATAAAGAGGAATTTTTATGAAAAGTTATAAAGAAATTTATCATCCTAGTGTTTTAGTAAAGGAAAGTATAGAGGCTTTAAAAGTAAAAGACGCTAAGATAGGCTTAGATTGTACCTTAGGTGGAGCGGGTCATACAATTGCTTTTTTAAAAGCAAACCCAAATTTAAAAATGATTGCTGTAGATCAAGATGAAGAGGTTATTGAAGTAGCAAAGGAGCGTTTAAAAAGGGAGGGGTTATTAGAAAGAGTATCTATTTACTATGCTAATTTTAAAGATTTTGATTTAGTTTTAAAAGAAGAAAACATAGATAAATTAGATTTTATATTTTTTGATTTGGGGGTTTCTCATTTTCAACTTCGCTCAGATAGAGGTTTTTCTTATTGGGAATATATGCCACTAGATATGAGAATGGATAAGGCTTTGAAAAAAACTGCGTCAGATATTGTAAATTCTTATAAAGAAAAAGAACTTGAAAAAATTTTTAAAATTTATGGCGAGGAAAAGTACGCTTCCCAGATAGCTAAAGAAATT
>DQVG01000075.1 GCA_015661865.1 Desulfurobacteriaceae bacterium | reverse complement strand
GGATATATGACTACCACCGGTTATGGTATATCTGCTTATGGTCTTAGACAATATTTTTTAAAAAAGTTAGGTTATGTAAAATCTAAAAAACATACCTATTCAAAACCAAAATATAAAGTAATTTATTATAGAGTAAAAAAAGGAGATACTCTTTATTACATTGCTAGAAAATTTAAAGTTAGAGTAAAAGATATAAAAAGATGGAACAAGTTAAAATACTCTTATGTTTATCCAGGCCAAAAATTAGTTATCTATAAACCCTATTCTTTCTTTAGAAAAAAAAGATATATAAAAATAAAATATAAAGTTAAAAAAGGAGATACTTTATATGACATTTCAAGGAAATTCAGAGTATCGATAAATAAAATAAGAAAATGGAATAAACTAAAGGGTGATTTACTGTATCCAGGTCAAGTTTTAGTTATATATAAAGCTATATAGGATTTTTTGAGGAATTTAATTGAAAATAGAGAAATTTTTAAAAAATTTAAGTTTATACTATGAATATATAGATAACCTTCCTATTTCATTAAAACTTTTATCCAAAAGTTCTTCTTTTAGAAATCTATCTCAAAATATATTATCGAATTTACAAAAGGGAAAAAGTTTATCTCAAACTTTATATAAAAAAAAACTTTTATCAAAAGAAGAAATTCAAATTTTAAAGTTTGGAGAAGAAAATGGTTTTTTATTAAAATCTATAAATTTTGTGATATTTTATAGGGATTTAAAAGAAAAATATAAATCTTTACTTTTTCAAAAAAATAAGTATTCTTTAATAGTTTTATTATTTAGTTTTGTATTTTTAATATTATTTAAGGAAAAATTTTTGGCAGAAGTAGAAAAGATTTATCTTAATATGGATCTTGAACTTCATCCTCTTTTGAAATTTTGGAAAATAATTTTTTCTCTTCCAGTTTATATTTATTTGCTTTTTATCCTTTTTCTAACTACAAGTTTTTACTTTGTTTTTAAAAAATTAAAAACTTTTATTAAAAGAAAGTTTTTGCTGATAGTAAAAATAAAAATTTTGCTATTTTTAATAGACACTCAAGGTTTTATATCTTCGAAATTTTTAAAAGAAATTTTTAAAGAGGAAAGGGTAAAAGTTTCAGATATTTTTAAAAATGAAATTGAGGAGATAGATTTAAATTTATTAAAACTAAGTGAAGAAGGGGAAAATTTAAAAGAGGGGCTTAAGTATTTAGAAAATATTTACGAAAATAAATTTTTTAGTTTTTTAGATAATTTATCTACAACTATTTCCATTTCTATTTACATTTTTAGTGTATTTTTAGTTACATTTTTAATTCTTAGTTATCAACTTCCTCTACTCTTTGGTAAATTAGGGTAGGGGGAAACATTTCCCCCTACTTGTTAGCATTATACCTTTTTATAGCTTCCTCAATTAGTTTATATGCTTCTTCCTTTGATCCCCATCCAATAACTTTAACCCATTTTCCAGGCTCAAGATCTTTATATTTTTCAAAAAAATGTTTTATTTTTTCCTTTGTAATTTTTGGAAGATCATCAATGGAGTTTATATTTTCATAAGTTGGATCTAGCTTTGAAACAGGCACTGCAATTATTTTCTCATCTTCTCCAGCTTCATCTTCCATAACTAAAACTCCAATAGGTCTACATCTTAAAACACTTCCCGGATATACAGGTTCTCTTGAAATTACAAGAACATCTACAGGATCTCCATCTTTAGCTAAAGTATTTGGAATAAAACCATAATTAAAGGGATAGTACATCGGAGTAAATAGAAATCTATCTACAAAAAGAAAACCCGTTTCTTTATCTAGTTCATACTTTACTGCACTTTTTTCGGGAACTTCCACAATAACATAAATATCTTCGGGTGGATTTTTTCCTGGGGGTACTTTTATCATATTTAAAACCTCCTAATATAATTATTTAATTCCGGTAGAACCAAAACCTCCTTCTTGCCTTTCAGTTTCCGATAAATTATCAACAATATCTATATCAAATAAATGAAGTTTTCTTAAAATCATTTGAACCCCTCTAAATGGAAGCTCTAAATCTGGAGCATTTTCATTTACTTTTCTTAAAGCTACTTTTATAGTGCCTCTATATTGAGGGTCTATAATCCCAATAGAATTAGCCATAACATAACCCGTTTTTGAAAGAGAACTTCTTGGAACTATTTCTATATAGTAACCCTCGGGGGGTTCGACTCTTACTTTTGTATCATAAAAATACAAATTATCTTTTTTTTCTATAAGATTAACTAGATAAAGATCATATCCTACATCATCCGGGTATTTTTTAAAAGGAGGTATCCCACCTTCTTCTATTTTAATTTTCACCTTTGGTCTCATTTTGATCAACCTCATTTGTTTTTTCTTTTTCTTGCTTTATCTTTTGTAATTCTTCTTGAGTTAAAGTAGACTTGCCTTCATAAATGTTTTGATCTTCTTTTTTAGACTTGAAAAACCCTCCATAGGATTTTAAAGCTTTGATTTCTTCTTCGGTTAAAGAAGTAAAGGAGAGTTTAGGTCTACCCAATGGATCTAGTTCTAATACTTTTACGGGAATTAAGTCTCCTACTTTTATCATTTCTCGAGCATCTGTTATTCCCGGTCCCATTTTAGATATATGAACAAGTCCTATTTTACCTGGAATAATTTCTACAAAAGCTCCATAATTTTCAACTCTAACAACTTTTCCTAAAAAGGTTTTTCCAACAATATCTTCAGTTACATCTTTAATCATATCAATTGCTTTTTCTGCAGATTCTTTATTTGGAGCAGATACAAAAACGGTTCCATCTTCTTGATCTATATCAATTTTTACTCCAGTTAAATCTATAATAGTTTTTATAGTTTTCCCGGAAGGTCCAATTAGATCTCTTATTTTCTCTACATCAACTTTGGTTGATAAAATTCTAGGAGCATATTTGGAAATATCACTTCTAGGTTTATCAATAATAGCTTCCATTTTATCCAAAATATAAAATCTTCCTTCTCTAGCTTGCCTTAAAGCAGTTAAGAAAATATCCTTTGTTATACCCTTTATTTTTAAATCCATTTGAATAGCTGTAACACCTTTTTTTGTCCCAGCTACTTTAAAATCCATATCTCCTAGGTGATCTTCATCCCCTAATATATCACTCAGAACTACAAAATTATCTCCTTCCTTAATAAGACCCATAGCTATTCCAGCTACATGACTTTTTATAGGAACTCCCGCATCCATCAAAGATAAACTAGCTCCACAAACCGTTGCCATAGAAGAAGATCCATTAGATTCTAAAATATCGGAAACTACCCTTATAGTATATGGAAACTCTTCTTCTGGGGGAATAACAGGTAAAACAGCTCTTTCAGCTAAAGCTCCATGACCAATCTCTCTTCTTCCGGGAGCTTTTAAAGGAGCAATTTCTCCAACGCAGAAAGGTGGAAAATTATAGTGGAGCATAAATCTTTTTGTTTCTTCTTCCGGTAAGAGAGAATCTATTATTTGAGATTCTCCAGGTGTTCCTAAAGTAGTAGTAACTAGTGCTTGAGTTTGACCTCTTTGGAATAAAGCCGAACCATGAGCTCTTGGTAAAAGGCCTACTTCAATATATATAGGTCTAATATCTTTTAAAGATCTTCCATCAATTCTCTTTTTCTTAATAAGAGCATATTTTCTTACAAATTCTTTTTCTACTTCCGAAAAATAATTTTCCGCTAATGTTTGAAGTTCTTCGGGTATTTGAAGATCTTCTAACATTTTGGCTTTAAGCTCAGCTAAAGCGGCTTTTCTTTGTTTTTTATCTTCAATAAAAACTGCTTTTGCTAAACGGGATTGAGTAAATACTTTATCATCATAGTTTCCATTAAATTCGAAATCTTGAGAGGATAGAAGATATTTTTTGATTTTCTCTTTTAATTCCTCAGGTAATTCTTCAACCTCAAATTCAATTTTTGCTTTTCCAGCTAATTTTCTTAAATCTTCTTGAGCTTCGCAAATTTTTTTTATTTCCTCATGAGCAAATAAAATAGCATCTAAAATTTCTTCTTCAGGGACTTCCTTAGCTCCACCTTCTACCATAACAATGGCATCTTTTGTCCCAGAAACAATTAAGTTTATATCTGCTTCTTCTAATTTTTCATAAGGGGGGTTAATCATAAGTTTTCCATCAATTCTTGCTACTCGAACAGCTCCTACAGGGCCTTCCCAGGGAATTTGAGATAAATGCAAAGCTGCAGAAGCTCCATTTATAGCTAAAACCGCAGGGTCATTTTCAGGATCAGCTGAAATTACAAAGGCTATAACTTGAACATCATTTTTAAAACCTTTTGGAAATAAAGGCCTTATACTTCTATCGGTTACCCTTGCTTTTAAAATTTCTTCATCTGTAGGTTTACCTTCTCTTTTAATAAATCCCCCTGGTATTTTTCCAGCGGCGTAAGCTTTTTCTCTATACTCTACTATTAAAGGACAAAAATCTATATCTTCTCTTGGAGTATCACTCATTACAGCAGTTACTAGTACCATAGTGTCACCTTGTCTAACTAAAACCGAACCGTCAGCTTGCTTTGCTAATTTTCCAGTTTGAAAAATTAAAGGTTTTTCTCCCACTTGAGTTGAAACTTCATATACACTCATTTTCTTTACCTCATCTTTTGTTTTGATAGTTAAATTATATATTGTTTATCATTTGAAAAAAGAGGATTTTAAGATTTCCGTAAAATCTTGAAAAATATAGTCAGGCTTTAATTTTCCTTGTAGTTTATCTACTAATAAACTAGAAAAATTTTTTATAAAGGCAACTTTACAACCTGCCCTTTTAGCAGCTAAAATTCCGCTTTTTGAATCTTCAAATACTAAAGTTTTAGAAGGGGAAGCTTTTAAAGTTTTCAAAGCTAATAAAAAACCTTCTGGCGAAGGTTTACTTTCTTTATAGTCCCCAGCTGCAAAGATTAAATATTTCTTTTTCCAAAATGGATAATCTTTATTAAAAAAATAAATATCTAAGTTTGCACTTTTGAGCATAAATACGGCTTCTTTATAGCAGGAACCGGTAACTATTGTAATTTTCTTTTTTTTCTTTTTTAGTAAATCTAAAAATTCTTTTATCCCGGGATTTAATATTAAGGGTTGTTTTCTTATATCTTGAAATTTTATTTTTAAAATATCTTGATTTATCTTTTCTACAGATTCTGAAAGATTATATTTTCTTTTTAAAAAACTATAAATATATTGCCAAGAATGTCCAAAAACGATATTTTTATCTTCTTCATCCAAATTTATATTTTTTTTCTTAAAAAATTCAAAAATATATTCGATATTTCTTTTCTCAGAGTCAAAAATAGTGTCATCCAAATCGAAAATAAAAGTATCAAACTTTTCTAATAACTCCATTTAAAAACCCCTTATTTTTGTTTGTTATAATTATTATAAAATTTAAATTTTCGAAGCAATCTTTAGATGATTTGGTAATAATATGAAAAAAGTAAAAAGCATTTTTTTTAATTTAATTTTTAATCAACAACTTATCTCCTATTTATTAGAAATTCTAAGCTCTATAGTACTCTCCTCAAATAAATTTGGGGATTTTCAAAAAATAGAAAGCTTAGAGAAGAAAATAGTTCCCTTAGAAAAGAAAATAATTTCCTTGGAAGAGAAAATAAAAACTTACAATGAAGAAATTCAATCTTTAAAAGAGTATCAGAAAGAAATTTTAAAAATGGTACGGTTTTTATTTATTCTAAGTTTAAATTTGTTTGGAGTAACTTTATTAATTTTTATATTTCTCTTAAAATTTCATCTAAAATAATTTCTTTAGAATTACTTAAAATATAATTTTCTAACTTTTTTAATTTTTCTAAAGAAATCTCCCAATTAAGAAATTCAAAAAAAGTTTTACTAAAATTTTCTTTATCATCTTCTTCCAATCTTTGAATGTAACACTTAGCTAAACCTTTTCTTAAAAGAGGTTTTATATTTTCATATTGATGATTTTTATAAGCGTAAGGATATGGAACAAATAAAGCTTTTTTTCTAAAGTAGCAAACTTCAGTTACAGTTAAAGCTCCAGCTCTACAAACTACTAAATCAGCTACTTTCAAATAAGGTCCAAGATTATCTTTAAATTCATATAATTGATTTTCTATATTTTTTTGATTATAAAGATTTTTCAAAGAAGAAAACTTTTTATTTTTTCCAGTTATATGAATAATAAAAAATTTTTTCAAAAGAGATGGATATTTTAATGCAATATATTCAAAAGCTTCATTTAAAAATAAAGCACCTTGGGATCCCCCAAAAATTAAAAGGACTTTCTTAGATAAAGGAATTTTTAGCTTTCTTTTTAAGTTAATTTCATCTTCTTTAAAGAATTTTTCCACTTCTTTTCTGAGGGGATTAGAGGTCCAAGTAAATTTGCTTTTATCAAAATCTTTAAAATATTTTCCTTCAAAATATGGAAAACCTAAAAATATTTTTTTTGCTATCTTTGAAAATACTTTATTAGCTTTACCAAATAAAGCATTTTGTTCATGTATAATAATAGGAATTTTAGATAAATAAGCTGCCAAGTACAGAGGAAAAGAAACATAGCCTCCAAATCCTAAAACTAACTTTATATTTTTTTCTTTTAAAAGTTTTTTTATTTTAAAAGAAACTTTTACATAATGAGCAAATCGCTTAAAAAAATTAAGATTTTTCTTTATATCAAATAAAAAAAAGTTTTCATCTTCAAACTTAGCTTCTATTGAATTTAGGGAACCTATAAAAATTGGATTTAAATGATTTTCCTTTAAAAACTTAAAAGTAGCATATGCCGGGAAAAAATGGCCGCCAGTTCCTCCCCCAGAAATAGCTATCATTCTCTAATTTCCTGAGCAATTTCTTGCTGTCTAACGAAAACGTATTTAGCTATTTCATCTTGATCTTTTAAATCTATGTTTACAAAAGATATTCCCAATCGATCTTCTTTTTCATTTAGAGGTAGCTTTCTAACAACTTTTCCTAAAACATTTAATTTATAACCATTTGGTAAAGTTATCTCTAAATTTAATAAATCTCCTTTCTTTGCTTTACCTTTTGGGAAAGGAATGGCTATCCCCATTTCACATATATCAATTGCTTTTGTAAGAATTTCTTCTTCAACATCGCCTTTCTCATTTTTTAAAATAACTTTTACAATTACTGGCTTTTTTAGTGAAGGCTTTACTCTTAAAAATCTTCTAGAAAATTTATCTACAGGTTGATAAACAGGAAAACTAACTTCTATTCCTTTTTCGCTAGCATAAAGTACATTGGATTTAAAATGATATTGTCTTTCGGGAGATTGAACTCTAAAAAAAAGTTCCCCAGACTTATTACAAGCTTTTACTAGTTTTGGTTCCCCTTCCAAAAGTATATTTTTAGTTGTAGGATCTATTTCTAGTACTTTTACACGAGCCCAAACTGGTATTTCCTCAAAAAATGACATTACTACTATTGGTTTATTTTCCTGCATATGTTTATTTAGGTAATCTTCGATATTAATCATTGAGTATCCCCTCTTTAGAAAGTTTTATGCGCTAATAGTTTAGCATAAAAAAACTTAGAATAGAGTTTAAAATTAACTTATTTTATCATTTTTTATTTTTACTTATTTAAAAGTTAAATTAAATATAGATAAAGCTATAAAAAACTATACTATATATTTTGCTAAATAAAAAATATAGAAAAATTTTCTATTAAAACCTATTTTTCTAATAATATTTCTTCGGCTAATATTTTCCATTTACCATTTTCATTAACTATATAAAGAATTTTTCTATCAGTAGAATTATAGTTATTTGACATATAGCGTTGTAAAAAAGAGATTACATATATATTTTTATAGCCAAATAAATTTAATCTTCCATCTTTTAAAATTTGAATATCATCTAAAGAAATTTTTATCCAAGTTTTTTGTCGGGTTACTCTAATTTTATGTCTCTTCCAATTTTTGTAATTTCCATAAGGAGTAATTAAATTTTTAGAATAAAAGGAAAAATAAGTATTTATATCTTTTACTGAATTTTCCCAAGCTTTTTTCCATTTAATTAGGAATTCTAAAAGTTTTTTTCTTTCTCTTAAAATATTTTTTGGAGTATCTTTTTTCACACCATCAACTATTATTACCGGGGTCTCAAAAAGCTTTATGTATTTTTTCAATTTTTTTAAATATTTATTTTTTAAGACTATACAACCATTGGAAGAGTGAGGAGGACGATTAGGATTATTTGTTCCATGAATCCAAATTCCATGTCCGCCTTTTCCGAGGCGCTTGTCTAAGTAATTTGGATAATTTAAAACATAAGCTCCTATTCCATAAATAGGGGCTAACCTTTTTTGTGGAATATACTTAATGGGGTAATAAACTCCTTCAGGGGTTCTTTGGTCTCCTTCTTTTAATTTATCTCCAGGTCTTTTTCCGGTAATACAGGGATATATTCTAACAATTATAGGAATACTATTTCTTTGAGCTATTACATAAAGTTTTTCATTTTTTTTATCTACAACTAAAGCATAATCGTCCTTGGGAAGGTAAATAACGTGCGTTATATAAGTTTTAATAGCAGGATATTTTTTCTCTATTGTCTTTAATAACTTATGAGCTTCTTTATATTTTCTTTGTAAAACTAAAGTCTTTAACTTTTCGGCATACTCAGAAAGAGTGGCCCCAAAGGAGGGGCTAACTATAAGTATTAGATAAAAAATTACTAATACTTTTTTCATTTTAGTTTAAAATATCTTTTGAGGAACATTTTCCCAATCTTTTAAAAATTTTTCCAAACCTATATCAGTTAAGGGATGTTTTGAAAGCTTTTCCAAAACTCCAAAAGGAATAGTTGCAATATGAGCTCCTATTAGAGCTGCTTTTAAGACATGTTTTGGATGTCTAACGGAAGATACAATTACTTGACTATCAAATTTATAGTTATTTATTATCTTAACAATTTTTTCTACCAGTTCTATTCCACAATGACCTATATCATCTAATCTACCAACAAAAGGAGATATAAATGTTGCTCCAGCTTTCATAGCTAACAAAGCTTGATTTGCTGAAAACACTAAAGTTACATTTGTTTTTATATTTTTTTCTTTTAAAAGCTTTACAGCTTTTAATCCTTCTAAAGACATTGGTATTTTAACTACCAGGTTATTTACATTTAAATTATGCTCTTTTAAAAATTCTACAAAAGTAAAAGCTTCCTTTACCATAGCTTCACTATCAAGCTTCCCATTTTTCATTCCAATAACTTCTACGGATATAGGAAACTCTTTATCTTGAGCTAATAAGAAAATATCTTTTACAACATCCCAAAAAGGTCTCTTAGTTTTAGCAATTAAAGTAGGATTTGTTGTAACTCCATCTATAAGTCCCCAAGATAAAGCAGTTTTAATTTCTTCTATATTTGCTGTATCTATGAAAAATTTCATCTTTGCCTCCAAATTACGAAAATTTTTGCAAATTATAACAAAAAATTATCATACAAATTCTAATGTTTTAAATAAATAAGTTTAAAGATAGCTTTTTTAAATAAAAAATAATAAACATATTATCCCTAAAATAATTCTGTAAATTCCAAAAGGAATAAAAGTATGATTTTTAACAAAATTTAAAAGCCATTTGATTGAAAAGAAAGCTGAAATAAGGGAAGTTAGAAAACCTACAAAAATTAAAATTAAATTATCTAAAGTAATTAAAGGTAAACTTTTTAAAAGCTTTAGTCCCGTTGCTGCGCACATGGTGGGAATAGCAAGTAAAAAGGAAAATTCTGTGGCAACAGGTCTGGAAAGTCCGGAAATTAATCCTCCAATTATAGTTGCACCCGAACGGGATGTTCCCGGGATCATGGCAAAAGATTGGAAAATTCCTATTAAAATAGCTTTTTTATAACTTATTTTTTCTAAACTATCTATTTCAAATTTTCTTTTCTTTAAAAAAAGTTCAATAATAATAAAAATTATTCCCCAAGTTATTAAAGCTATGGATACTATAAGGGGACTAAAAAAATGTTTTAAATAAGGGTAAAAAAGAAGTCCTAATATTGCCGTAGGAATAAAAGCGGCTAAAATTTTTTTCCATAAAAGATAGTTTTTAAAAAGCTTTTCTTTATATAAAAAAACAACTGCTAAGATTGCTCCTAACTGAATAGCTATTTCAAAAGTTATTACAAATTCAGTTTGGT